>NZ_JACJOZ010000105.1:0-9829 GCF_014695795.1 Phormidium sp. FACHB-592 | reverse complement strand
CGACCGATTTGCCCTACTTGCCCTGTGACAGAGGAACGGTAGATTGAGCCTTCAGCCATTCTGGCACTGGGAACGGCTTCCTGGTAGGGACCGTGGAGCCAACGAATGGCTTCGCAGTCTTCAGGTTCGTCTGCCATACGTCCCCAAACCTGGACGTTAGCAGGATGCCAACTTTCTCGCCAAGGCGCACTGCGGTTTGGGGTCGGAGTCATGCGTTGCAGTTGCATCCAGGTTTGAGCCGCTTGCCGGACTTCATCAATGAAGGTGCCGACGGTGTCCAGCTTGCGGACTCGCACGTCATTAAGTAGCGATCGCTCCCCTGCCCATTGCCAGTGACAGCCAATTAGGGGTTTGTAGTCTTCATCATAGTAATCAGGCAGAAACAAGCGATGGTCTGCCCGTCGCCAGGATTTGCCAAAGCCACCCAACAGCATGGCAAAGCGGGTGAGGGCAGCAATCAACTTAGTCAAGGCATCACGCTCCTCGGTCACGAGAGTTTGAGTCAGATGCCAGATGAGTTCGCCTTCCACGTCGTAAGTGGGTTGGGCGTAAGAGCCTTTGCCAAACGTATCCATCTCTAGCTGTAGGGTACGGAAGTTAAGACTGAGCAGTCCCACGGTGCCCTTTTCCATTGCGCTGCCAAAGAGTTGGTCGATCAGGCGATCGGCATTTTTCTCATCGGTCAGCCCACCAAAGATACGGAGGGCATGACCACGAATGGCGGCACGAAAAACGTTAGGGCGGAATTCGCCAGTGCCGTCCACCAGTTTGGCAGCCTGCCCCTGACCTTTAAGGCGGCACTTGTAGAGCAGATCACCCGTCTGGTTTGCGGGTTGACCGTAACCAGCACAGACGCGACAACCGATGCCAGTCGAGAAGGCTTTTTCCCAAAGTCTCCAGATGGTTTCCCATTCTTGAGTCTCAAGAGACATCGTGCTGGAAATGCCAAACTGAAGGGTCGGCTTGTAGAGCGAGATTTGGACAAAAGCCCCAGCGTTTTTATGGTCATCTTTCACCTGCCAGTCTTGCTGAGGATGAATGATGTCTACCAGGTGTTCAGTCCAACTGGTATCGATTGGATAACCACCATGAAACCGCAACAGACCGGGTTCATGATCACCACCCGAAAGCGGATTGCCACAGTAGCGGGCAGCTTGTGCAGGAGTGCAGGCACGGCGAAAGATACCCTTCATGCTGCTGCCAGGGTAGAAGGGATAGCCTTTAGCCCCAATCACAGGACGGATGACACCATCATCCTGCCCGCTGTTGGTGACAAACCGCCAGCTTAAGGTGTAGGAACGACTTTGCACGTCACCGTCGAAGATGGGCGCTTCGGGATACGTTTTGTCGGTCCATTCATCTGCCCATAAAACAGCATCGGATTCTTGCCCTTTGCTCAGCCGCTGAAGCTGACAACGTCCGTTTGTCTGTGCCCGAAACATCAACGGGACTTTTTTAGCAGCATCGGGAATAACGGACATTGCGGATGGTTCTCCTGCTCAATAAAGGTTTTTCGTGTGACGCTGGATGACTTACGCTTTGTACCGTTGAGTCCACCAAACAATGCAGTCACAGAGTTGGGTCAGCACTGCCATAGCAACCCGTTGGTCTTGCAGCGACAACTGCCAGAGTTCTTCGGACATGGACTGAATGGCTTTGGCATTATCTGATCGCACTGACTCATTAGGCAGAGTAACGCCTGCCTGTGCCATCACTTTGACCAACGTATCCCAAGTGTCTTTCCAGTATTTCGATTTCGTTTCTTCCTTACCTTGAAGGCGGAGATGCTCGCCCCAGAAACGCTCTAGCCCGTAGGCGATCGCCATCCGCATTTTGTAGGACTGGTTCAGGGATTTTTCATCTCGTAGCTTGGCAGTCAGAACGAGTCGTTGTGCCTCTTGATCGAGTCCGTAAGAATTCCAAGCCATTTAGTTATATGCTCCTGCTAACGTAACGCGACTGCGACCAAAGCCAATCGATTCCAAACCACCGAAATAGAGTTCCTGTGAGTCAGCCTCGCCAAAGGGTTTCCACCCTGTTTCTTTAAGGGCAATCGGGAAAACCATCACACTGCTTTCTGGCAAAGCTTCGACATTAAAAAAGGCACCCTTGTCGGTATCCACCTTTTTCATTTCATCAAGCAATTTGACCCGGCTTTGGCGGTAAAGCGCCATGTCGTGCAGCATAGCGATGTCGTTGTCTCCCACGACTACCAGGCTATCGGGCTTGAGATTTGTCGCACCCACTGGAATCCAGGGAGCCAGGTCTACTTCATGTTCAATTTCCATGAAGCCCAGGTTGAAGAACAGAATTTTGCGATTTGTACCGACCTGCCGACCCTGTAGGGTTTTAGGAGCAGTGTAGGGTTGGGGCAATGGTGTTGTGATGCCTGCGATCTGCTGGTAACGTTTCAGCAACCACGGGCAGGTAATCCAGACCACGGGTTGACCAGGGCAGAAGACGGGGAGCCAGAGCAAGGACGCATATTCAAATTTGACGAGTGCTTCTGTTGTGCCACCATCCCGAACACCTTCGACAACATGGTGACCATACCAGCGACTTGCCAAAGAATCGCCGTCGTCTTGGCGCATGTCAGCCCGAAGTCGTCCCCGGATGGAACTGCCAGGAATGACCCCTGTTTGGGTAAACTGGTCGCGAAAGATGAGGTTGAGGTTTCCGGTCTCCTCTCCAGCACTGGCACCTACATGCAGGGGAGCCAGCGTTTCAATGATGCCGTAAGCGCGTTTATACATGCGGGTTGTTGTAGATAGTTGAATGAGTGGGCAAACTTTAGGCAGCCTGGGGTAAGGGCAGCGCAAAACCACAGCCCCAGCGTTTGTAGGAATAGGCTTCCATTGGGAACCAGGCTTCATCCCAGTCTTCCCAAGCAGGGAGTGGTTCTGGCAAAACGTAGACACTGCCAGCGGGAACGGCGTAGCGTCCTCTGGAAAGGCGTTTCGTTTTCCCCTTTTCACCGCCGAGTCGATAGCGGAAGGGGGTGGGGCGCTCGGTCAAGATGGCTGCATTGCCCCAGACTGGCGTGACTCGATCGCCCGTGTTTTGCATGGGTTCCCGGTAGGACAGACGATTGGAACCCCAGATTGCTGGAGTGATAAGGGCGAACTGCTGACCAACAGACTGGCTCAGCAGCGCTTGAGTCTTCGAGTCAAGGGCAATGGAGCGGATGTTGACCATATGCCCTTCACCACCGAAGCGATACCAGCTATCAGGCAGTTTGACGTTGGAGAGGTAGAGCAAGCAGGTGTCGGGATGCATCTGTATGGCATTTTCTAGAAAAAGGCTACCCATTGATGCGTCGCTGGTCTCGACTTTCCGCTCATCCAGTTTCAAGCGGGGATGCAGGTGGGGTAGATAGGTCCAGGGTTTCTCGTAGACGAGCACCTCTGTTATTGCCCCTTGCATGAGCGTTTGCCAATCGTCGATCGCCACCCAGGTGCCCCGTTCAAAGTTGTCCAGCGTTTCATTCCATTGCTGGTTTTCAGGATTCCACCGAAGTTGCTCCGTGATGGTGCCAGTGCGTAACTGTTTGTCTTGAGGCGGTGGATTCAGCTTGACTAAGCAGTTGAAGGGAGTCGGCACATGGAAGTTTTGTGGATTGTCGCTTTTGCCCCAAAACGGACCCGCTAATTGCAGTGACTGCAACTGGTCGGATTTCATGTCTTCCTGGTAGGCACTGGCAAACAACCCGGAGAGCGTAGCCGCACTGGGTGGAAAGCTAACACCCGATCGCCCGACAAGATTTTCGGGAGAGAGGAAGCGTCCGGCACTGCCGTAGAGCAGCCCCAATGGTTCAATCACAATCAGGTATTGGAACATGGGTGATGGGTGGAGGGGTATTTTAGGAGGCTGCAACAAGTTGTGGCGGTATGGCTGTGGTTTTGCGTCCTGCGGCAAGATGGAAACCCACTTTGGCAAGGTTGATGATCCAGTCGTTCATTGCCTGGACTGTGTTTTTGCAGTCTGCTTCCTGATTACCCAGAATGCCTGTTTTGTCAGTGGTGTCCCAGCAATGCTGTTCTAAAGTGGTTCGATTGTCTTTCCCGAAATAGACTTCAAAGAGTGCCAGCGCAACCTCCGTTCGATTACCTGCAAAGGCATGACGCGCTTCAAGAACAGCAACGTCGTTATAGAGGTGATTCCATTTGGGGTGCTTGGCACTGCCCTGATCGCCATTGCGATCGCAGTAGCCTTCCATCACCGCTTCTAGAAACCACCAGGGACAGACCCACTCCAGGGCATTGCCGCCACTGAACAAAATTCTCACAGCAAGGCGATCGCGTCCGTGTTTTTTGGCAGACTGTTCGGCTTCGCGACAGTGTTGCAAGACATCGCGCTGGGGGACGTTGGGAGAAGCCCAGACGAAGCCAATGCTGGCAGTGATGGGTTTTGTTGCTTGCTGCCAAACATCAGCGCGAAAACGGTAGAACCAGTGCAGACAGTCTTGTGCGGTCAGTGGTGCAGTCAGGGGGTAAAAGATGCCCATGAAGTCGTCGCCGCCTGCATAGATCAACCGTCCCTGGGGTAAGTAGTCTTGCTCGTGGTCGATCAGCGTTTTACCCCATTCGCGCATGGTCTGACTAAAGCGGCGGATGCCAGCTTCATCCTGCTGGCTGAGATAGACCCCAGCACGATCGCCATCGCCCATGAACCAACCCGTCCAATCATTGCTGCCCATCCGGTTCAGGTCACGAAACGTGCGCGGCGGTTGAATGCCAGGTAAGCGATCGCGGACGTGATGAATAAACTGCGGGTGCATGACTACCCGTTTGGCGAGTTCGGGAATGCTGAGTTCTTCGTTTGGGTCGATGAGCGTTTCGCCGAGCTTCGCACTGAGTTGGGCATAGAAGTCCTTGATCTGGTCTTTTTCCTGGCTCAGGTGACGCTCTTTGGGAGCGATGCGTTTTCCAGCGTTTGCCTGTTGCCCCAAGCCATACCAGGCGATCGCGTCGGTGCCCGAAAGGGTAGAGCTTTCGCCCATCCAGTTAATGCCTGTCCAGCCGCGCGATCGTTTAGCGGCGCTGAGTTGTTGCTTGGCTACGGGAATGCTGCTGCCCTGTGCCCAGAAGAACTCCCAGGTGTAGTTGCTCCATTGGTCCCAGTCTTTTTTCCAGAAGTAACACCAACCGTACTGCGCTTCGGGTAAGGTTTGCTCGATCCAGAGACGGCATTCGGTGAGGATGCCTCTCCAGGCGGTGTAGAAAGCACGCCGGGCTTCTGCTTTTGGGAAGTCACCCCGGATGAGAATCTGGTTGGGGGTGCCCTGGACGGTGTTGAGCAGGAAGGGTGAAATGACTGCCTGAGAGTCTTGCAACTGCGCTTGAGCAACGCGGCAAAGGCTTTCTGCTAAATAGGAGAGGATGAAGGAACTGCCGTACAGGTCGCGTAGTTTGCGAGATTTCTCAATGAATCCTTGAACAGGAGCAAAGGTGATCGCGGTGTAAATAAGGTCAGTCATGGGTGCGTGACTGTGACAGGGGTTGGATGATAATTACTGTAACAAGAGGTTTGAAGAGGGGTCTTCTAATTACTCGATTCCACAGTGACTTAGCTTGACTAAAGCACTTCTAGCCAGCGTGCCATCGCTCTAAAAGAGTTAAGCCTCGCTGACTAGAGTGCTCATCAGAAGTAAGCCTCTACCCGAATTGATCAGCGAAACTTAGCCCAGAATTTAGGGCGACGAAAATCAACCTGATGATGTCCAGCCCAAACAATCAACACAACTTTAGTTTTGGCTTGGACGATGTAGTAAATGCGGTAAGAGCCGATCGAAAAACCGTACAGGTCATCTACACCCTGCTTTTTCTTGCATCTGGACGGGTAAGGGTTTCCAGACAAATCTTTGATAAGACCGACAACTCTTTCTTGAACATTGCTTGGCAGACGCTTAATGTAGCGTTTGGCAGAGGAGTGCTTAATCACCGTGTAATCGGAATTAAAGCGCCCATTGCAATCGTCTGCATGGTAGTCCATACGTTTCCTCCTAAATATGAATGACGTGTGATGAATTGATTCGTTTGCTAAGTTGCCTTTCGGCTGATAAGGGTTCACATAGCTTTCGCCTCGTGTTGGTTATTTCCAATTCTTGGCATACAGATAAAAACTTGTCAATCTTGAATTGTGTGGATTTAAGGTTGAGGAAGAGAAGACAGAAAAGCTATAGAGTTGGATATTATAGGCGTAGTGCCTGCCCGACAGGTTAAAGTCGGCTTGTTGAAAACATGATGGACAGTCTGAAGGTATTGATTCGTTATCTAATGAGATTCTTCCAAAGCTACTTGCTCGGAAGAATCTCTCAGGGTTTACGGCTCCAAAGCGATTTCAAATATTTGTAGTTTTTTCAGCGCTTTCAGCCGCCCACACTGGGGCGATCGTTGAGAACTCTTTGATGAGTGCCATGCGGAAATTGGCGCTAGCTATACTTTCAGCCGCCTATACTTGGGCGATCGTTGAAAACCCTGGATTAGTTGCATACGCGAAAATGTTCGCATCGTCGATCATTTCAGCCGCTTACATTAGGGCGATCGTTGGAAACACAGCGAATTGCTCTTTTGTGAATTTGACAATCTTGCCCTTTCAGCCGCCTACACTGGGGCGATCGTTGAAAACAAACCATCATGATGTGTTCAGATCGAAGCACTGTAGACTTTTAGCCGCCTAGACTTGGGCGATCGTTGGAAACAAGATCGCTGTGAAACCTGCATCGCATTGCCCTGTGGCGGCACCCGCCTTTCCGCCAACTGTACTTAGGCGATCGTTGAAAACTTCTTAAGTTTGGTGCCTTCTGAGTTTTGGGTAATATCTTTCAGCCGCCTGCACTGGGGCGATCGTTGAAAACCTCAGCACGAAATAGCCTTGATGCTGGATTAGATCTGTGCTTTCCGCCGCCCATATTGGGGCGCTCGTTGGAAACTCTCCTCACCAGCACCAAATGAAGTGGAAGTGCCGATTAAACACTTCTTGTAGTCGCCTGTTCCTGGGCGCTCGTTGGAAACACAATCTTGAAGGCGAAATACAGACCGAACGGCACCAGCTTCCAGGCGCTTGTACAGAGCGATCGCTGGAAACAGTGGCAACCTGACTCCAGTGATCGCTCAAACGACTCGCAATGGGGAAACCTGAAGCCATACATTTTTCCCTTCACTCCCTACCCCTGACGCAATGAAAATCCTTCTGGTCACTGTGGGTGGTTCACCCAAACCTATTCTCACTACCATTGAGACGCTGCAACCCGATCGCGTACTCTTCCTTTGCTCGGCGGGTCCCAGGGGCAGCGAATCTCAGGTCATTGGCACTGGAACGCCCTGTGAAATTCGTCAGGGTGCAGAAATCATTGAGCGCTTGCCCAACCTCCCCATCCAGGCAAAACTGGCTCATTTTGACCCCAATCGTGACCTCATTCGCATCCAAAATCCTGATGATCTCTCTGAGTGCTATAACGCTGTCGTCAGTTCCATCCGCACCCTTCAGCAACAGGAAGCAAATAGTCAACTGATTGCAGACTACACAGGCGGCACCAAAACGATGTCTATTGCCCTGGCAACAGCAGCCCTCGATTATGGGCTTACCCTCTACCTTACTACCAACACCACCCGTGAAAACCTGTTCCGCGTTGAGCGGGGTGAAGCGACTGAACGCGCTCGCACTGCCCTTATTACCGTCGATCGTACTATTGAGCAAGTGCTACCCCGGTTTCTTCAGCAGTACAACTACCCCGCCGCGATTGCTGAACTCAACACTATCTTGCGAAGTATGGAGTTGCCGAGAGAAGCCAGCCGTCGCATTCGGGAACTGCGTGATTGCTGCCTCGGCTTCGATGCCTGGGATCGGTTCAACCATGTTGACGCATGGCGATCGCTCCAGCCCTATATGAAGGCAGATGAGATCCGTCCACTAGGGTTGTTTCTTAAGCGGGTGATCAGCAGTCGGGCTGCCATTGATCCTAATTTTTTCAGTGCTGAGGGCATGAGCGGTCACGGCTACGAAATTGTGGAAGATTTACTGTTGAACGCTGAACGCCGTGCTATGCAGGATCGCTACGATGATGCAGTCGGACGGCTTTACCGCGCCCTGGAACTGCTGGTACAAATACGCTTGCTTCAAACCTACGACATTAAAACGGGTCATGTGGACATTCAGAAACTGCCCGCATCCCTACAGCCAAAATATGATGATTTAGCCTTGAAATCGCGCGATGGCAAACTGCAACTTGCACTTACGCGTAGCTATGCCCTCTTAAGCGAGTTACCCGACGACCCGCTCGGTCAACTGTATCTGCGATATGTTGATCGCATTCAAAACGCACTGCAAGTCCGCAACTACTCTCTCTTTGCCCACGGGTTTACGCCCATCACCAAAACGGCATACCAAAATCTCAGCAACGTCTTTGCAGACTTTATTCAGGCTGGTCTTGCTGCCATTGTGGCTCCTGCTCAGCTAACGACCGCGCCCCAATTTCCTAAAGCATTGAGTCTATAGAAAGCGGTTAACGTCCTAGTCGGAAATCGACTGCTAGCAATGCCGGAAGTGCTTCACCTGCCTTGACCAGTGCATACCCCCGTTCTGAGGCAGTAGCCGTCAAAGAATGAGCGTTACTGAACGATCGCTGCGCTTCGGGCTGAATGTGCAGAAAACACACTGGGTAGTGGTAACGCCAACCCGCACCCCCAACGTTTAAGCGACACACCTTCTTGCGGAAACCAGCTTAAGTCCCAGTCCTGCCACGCTTTTTCTAACAGCTCTTTGAGCACATATACACTGCCAGCAGGCACCGCATACCGCCCACGCGACAAGAGCTTAGGCTGGTGGGGCTGATGGATACTCTTGCCCTGTGCATCTTTGCGATCGCCTAAGCGGTAACGAGACGGACTGGGGCGATCGGTCAGCATGGTTTGATAGAGCGTTGCGTCCCAATCAGATGGATAGCGATGAGACAGGCGATTGGAACCCCAAATTGCCGGAGTAATCAGGGCAAAGCTTTTTTCAAGCGGGCACTTGAGCAACGCTTGAGTTGAACCTGCTAGATCATGACAGTTTACATTTGCCAGGTGACCTTCGCCGCCAAAGCGATACCAACCGGGTTCCAGCGCAAGATTGGAGAGATAGACCAAAGAAACCTGTGGAAACAGTTGCACGGCATTTTCCAAAAACAGTGAACCCTGATCCGTGTCTGGATCGACCACCCGCCGCTCATCTTCCCGAAGTCGGGGGTGTAGGTGGGGCAAAAATTCCCAGGGGTCTGCGTAAACGGTCTCGTGTTTTTCCCAGCTTGCTAGCGGTAGCCAGGTGTTTCTAGCGAATTTTCCACTTGGGGCTATCCACTGCTCTTGTGCAGCATCCCAATACACCCAGCGATCGTAGTCCTGGTCATTCTGTGCTGGATGCCACGTTAGAAGCTGTTTGACCATGCCAGTCCGAACCGCTTTTTCTTCTGATGGTGGATTCAATGTCACCAGATGGTTGAATGGCGTCGGCACACAAAAGTTTTGCGGGTTGTGCTGAAAGGCCCAGAAGGGTCCTGCCACTTGCAGCGACCGCAATGCCGCGTCGTTGTGGGAATGATAAGCCGCTGCAAACAGCCCTGACACGGTAGCAGCACTGGGAGGAAATTTTGCTCCCGATCGCCCAACAAGATTTTCCGGTGAAAGGAATGCCCCGGCGCTACCGTAGAGTAATCCCAAAGGCTCGATCGTAATCAAATACTTAAACATTGTTGTCACTCATTAAGGACAGCGGCAGGTATACGTTGGGGCACAGTGTCATGGAGATGGAAACCCACCTTTGCCAGGTTGATGACCCAATCATTCAGTGC
>NZ_JACJOZ010000104.1:0-41863 GCF_014695795.1 Phormidium sp. FACHB-592 | reverse complement strand
TTCAACCAGAGCATCATCGACTCGCAGGGTCGTGTGGTGGGCACTTGGGCGGACATCTTGAACCGGGCGAACCTGGGGATGGAAGTGATGCACGAGCGGAATGCGCACAACTTTCCGTTGGACTTAGCTGCGGGTGAAGCGGCTCCGGTTGCTCTCTCGGCTCCTGCCATCAACGGTTAGTCCTGAGACTGTTCCACTGACCTAGTTGATTGATTAAGCAAAGAGCGCTTCCTCATGTGAGGAAGCGCTCTTTGCTGTAAGACTATTTAGTAATTTTGGAGATGACATAATTCCCCTTCCTGATGGCACCATTTTTCAGACCAGCTTAGAAGTAATACCAAATTCAAGAATAGACGTTACAAATCAATCGAGCCACCCTCACCCTCAATCCCTCTCCTAAGGGGAGAGAGACTTACCTTTAGCACCCTGCTCCTCCAGGAGCAGGGCTGCGGATGAGGGCAACGGATCTGTAGCCCTTGCAATTTGATTTGGTATAACAGACCTCAGCTGTAATGCCGCTAGTGCATTCCTAATGCTGAAGCGCTGATTTACGATGGTTGACGGCAGTTACACCCGAAGCGTCCAAAACCTTACCTTGATTCACAACCGCATAGAGCAGCCAGTGGTCACCACATTCCATGCGGTTCTGGACAGTACATTCTAAGTAGGCAAGGGCATCCGTAAGTATCGGACAGCCATTAGTTGCCGTGTCGGTTTGGATCGCCACAAACGGATCTTCACCAGGGCTGGGCGGTTTAAGAAAGTGTCGCCGGAGGTTTTTGCCCTGCTTAAGAATATTAAGTACAAAGGGCTCGCCTATGTGCGCGAGTAGCTCGGCAGTTTGGTCCTTCGCGATCGCAATCGTCAGCCCTGGCGGATTAAAGCTGGCTTGTGAAACCCAGGACGTGAGTAAGCCTAGCTTGGTATCATCCTGTGTAGCAGTCAGTACGCAGAGCGAACCAGTCACTCGTCCAACCGCTTGCCCAGTGCGATCAGTTTGCCCATCTGCTGCATTTTGATACGGGGCACGAATGCGTTTCTCTTTACGGAGGCTTTGGGCAAAATCTGTGCCAATGGCTTCGCATTGCTGAAGCGTCTCCTCAGTCGGCTTGAACTTGATCCGCAGTGTCTCAAACCCCAGTCGATACCCAGAGTCTTTTAACTTTTCTGCAATTTGATCAACTGCCTCACCGCTCCAACCATAGGAACCAAACACACCTGCCAGTAACGTTCTTGGAGCCGTAGATAGAATAATGCCTAACGCCGTCTGAATTTGAGTAGGGGCGTGTCCGCCCAGCGTTGGTGAGCCAATAATAAATCCGTCGCAGCGCTCAACTAAACTAGTAATCTCGGCAGGGTCAGCAAATTCGCAGTTGACGCACTCGACCTGAACGCCTGTTTGGGCAATGCCTTTTGCGATCGCCTGCCCAATCGTTGCCGTGTTGCCATAAGCAGACGCATAAAGCACCAACACGGTTAAATCCTTCGTCTTTTGCTGCTGGCTCCATTCACGATAGTCGTACGTCAAGCGGCTGAGGCTGTAGCGCACCATCGGACCATGACCAGGCGCATAGAGTTTCGTTTTGGTAAACGTGGCAAACTTATCCAGCGCTGCTTCAACCTGACGGGTCTGAGCCGCATGAAGACAGTCGAAATAGTAGTGGCGATCGTCATCAAGCTGCTTCCAGTTTTCGTCCAACACTGGCTCATCACAGACATGTGCGCCAAAGAATTTGTCGGTAAACAGAATGCGTGTGGCAGGGTCGTAGGTGCAAAGAGCATCGTGCCAGCGGGGAGTCGGCACAAACACGAATTGAAGGGCGTGTCCTTGCCCCAGGTCTAGCACCTCGTCACCACGAATGGGCTTAATCTGCGTGTTATCGTTTGCCCAAGCTGCACGTAAGAAAATTGCCGCTGGTTTTGAGCAAATAATCGTTGCCTGTGGTGCAAGTGCCAGCAGCTTCTTGAGCGTTGCGATCCGGTTCGGGTTAACGTGCCCAACAATTATGTAATCAAGCTGTGATAAATCCAGTTGCTGCTGCAACGCAGCAAGAAAAATGTCTGTAAACGATTCGCCTGGTGGATCAAGCAGAACAATTTTGTCTGCCTGGATGAGATAGGCATTGGCTGTAGTACCTTTTTGCCGACCGTACTCGACCTCAAACTTGAGTCGATCCCATGTGCGCGATCGTAGTACCGTCGTACCATCTCCGATCGACGCTACCTGCACATCACGTGGTCGAGTCTCTACAGCTGGCACATCGTCAGCCGTTTCATCCACCTCCGTCTCTACCTCAGCGATCACCTCCTGCCCATCCGATTCCTCTAAGGTATCAGGCGAGACATCTAGCGAGGGCGCAGAGGGTTTAAAGAAACTGGCAATCGCTTTAAAGAATGGATTGGGAGAAGACATGGCAGCGGTGAGAGGGTGAGGGGATGGCAGAGGGGCACGGGGAGCAGTGGTAAGGGAGCAGAAGGGAAAAAGCTTTGAGTTCTCAGTTCATTCTGACTGCTATGCTAACTGTCAACGCTCATTGTCGACCGCTGAACGCTGACAACTAACAACGCTAGTAATGGTTGCCCACCTTCCGATGATGAACTGCCGTCAGCGCATCTTGCTTCGCCAGACGACCCGCATCAATCGTGCTGTAGACGATCCAATGGTCACTGCATTCCATCCGGCTCGTGACTTCACACTCCAGATATGCCAAAGCCTCTGACAGAATCGGCGCACCGTTGGTCGCCGGATAGGTTTTGACCCCGGCGAACCGATCGGCTCCAGGCGCAAAGCGTTTCAAAAAGTGCCGCATCAACGGCTGATAGCTGCCTTCTTCAAGAATATTCAGCACAAAGCGATCGCCCACGTGCATAAAGGATTCGATCGCCCGGTCTTTGGCAACCGCGATCGTAATGCCTAACGGTTCGATACTTGCCTGAGCCACCCAGGATGCAAGCATTGCGCTGGATGCTTTACCCTTTTGCGCTGTAATAATGTATAGCCCACCGCTTAAGCGACCTAGCGCTTTATCTAGATCGCCATCCAGCGATTTCATTTGCTTAATGGTGCGATCGCGGGTCAGCCATTGTCCCAGGTCAGTACCTGCTTCATCACAAAGTTGATACGTCGCTTCGGTCGGCGCTTCTTTCACCAAAATGGGCGGAAAGGCTTCAGATAAGCCCACGTCTTGCAGCTTGTTCCGCAGCAGATGTACCGAATCATCGTCACCACCACCGCTTTCAAACAGACCAAAGGATTGCTTCGCGTGCGTTGCAGCCAGAATCGTTCCCAGGGCAGCTTTCGCCGCAGACGCAAAATCACCGGACTGGGGCGGCATGGCGATGACTATACCAGACGCAAGACTGACAAGCTCTCGAATTTCGTGGGGTTCTGCGGTACGGAGATCCATCTGTTCCACCGCCACGCCCGTTTTCATAACGCCCTGGACGATCGAATGTGCCAGACGCTCTGCCGCACCGTAGTCAGAAACGTAAAAGAGTGCAACTGTCGTCACGGCTTTTGCTTGCTCCTGGCTCCAGGTGCGATAGCGCCCGACTAGCTCTTCCAGGTTGTACTGCAAAAGCGGACCATGCCCTGTCGCGATCGTTGCAACTCCAGGCAGATCGCCCATACGCTTGAGGGCAGAGAGCACCGAGCGCGCATTGGGTCCCATCAAACAGTCGTAATAGTAGCGATAGTCCGACTCAATCAGTTCCAGGTCTTCATCAAAAGTAGAATCGTCGCAATAGTGCATTCCAAATGCATCGCAGGTATACAGCACTTGCGTTTTGTGGTCATAGGTAAAGATGGTGTCAGGCCAGTGGAGGTTAGGCGCAGAGACAAACTCCAGCAGGTGCCCATTGCCCAGATCAAGGCGATCGCCATTCTTCACTAGCTTCCGCTCAAAGGGCTGATGCACCAGATCTTCTAGAAATTGAATAGCGACCTTCGCACCAACGATCGTCACATGAGGCGCCAGCTTCAGGATATCTGTAACCAAACCGCTGTGATCTGGCTCAGTGTGGCTGATGATCAGATAATCAATTGCAGCGGGATCAATCAAGCCCTTCAGAGTATCGAGATAAAGCTGCCGAAATTTTTCGTGGGAGGTATCAACCAGGGCAACCTTGTCACCGCGGATGAGGAATGAGTTGTAGGTTGTGCCATTGTTGAGCGCAAATTCGATGTCGAAGCGTTCTCGATCCCAATCTAGACAACGAATGATAGTGGTATCAGACTCGCTAACGCCATCAGCCTGTGCCAATGCAACGGTTTCTAATGTTAAGCGCTGCCGATCGATGAGTGCTACCATGCCTGCCTCTCTGTCTAATGACAATTGGGTTTTTGTAACTCGCTACACCTCTTATTATCTGTTGCGCGCTCGCCATCTGTAAAGTTTTGTTAGGTAAACTTACTCATGAGCTGTGCTTATGGAGAAAGGCAGAAGGCAGCAGGCAAAAGGTAAAAGGGAAGCTATGGTACGCTTTACCTCTGCTCTCTAGCTTCAAACTCAACGTCTTTGTTGCAGCAAGTCAAACTCCACATGAGCTTTTCTTGAGCAATGAGATGAATTTTTAATGTTTTAGGCGCTGCAAATAATCCCAACCACGCTGGTTCCAGACCTGCTTGCCGGTTTTGTCCGCGATCCAGCGGGCGACTTTCGGTCCTGTCCAGCGTCCGCCTTCAGGAGGGGCACTGCAAAGCGCCTGCTGTAGTTCTTGCTGCTGGGTCAGCGTCAGGAGCGATCGTGGTGAGGGTTTACCGCGCTGACTGCGGTTTTTGATGCCAGATTCACCGTTCTGATTGTAGCGGCGGACAATTTCTTTGGCGTAGTCATAGTTTAAGCCCACGCTCTCTGCTGCCTGCTTCACTGTCCACTGTTGGTTAACAAGGTACAGCAAGTGCCATCGACGCGCTTCAATAGGGTCTTGCGCTTGCTGGTAACGGTCTTTCAACTCTTTAGCAGTGAGATGGGGTAGCAGTTGTACTCTGCGTGGCACGATCAAACTCTGAAACATACGGTATCTCTTCCATTGATCAGAATGGTTTTTGTACGTCCGGATAGTTATACGTCTGGATCACGCTGCACATCTGGATCAAGCAATGTCTGACAGCTACAATGTCCAAACCTGTACAAAAGATTGCTTCAAGCGTTTGGCTAGGCTGAGTTCACCTATGGCAATTCGATAGTACGAAGCAAATAGCTTTCAGAGTTGAAAGCGCTGTTGCCCTTTGGCTGCCAGTAGCTACACAATTATTTGAGGACAAATCCAATGTTGGAGGAAAGCGATCGCCACATCTGTGACAGTTACGGTGATGCTCCATAACTTTCGTTGTATTACCTATTAATTTTCTACCCGCCTAGTGAAAAAACACTAGAACCATCAGAACAGCATTATCTAGGCAATTATGAGCGAAAATTAATTAAACCTGATTGGAACCATTTCTGGTAATGACTGCAATTCAAACGAAACCAACCTTACTGCTTGCCACTCTGCAATCGACCGCGATCGAGAATCGCGCTGCTCAGGTGGTATGGACTATTGCTCGAGTAGCGGTGGGCTTACTGATGATCCATAACGGCTTTAGCAAACTGGCGGACGTGCAGGGGTTTGCAAGCGGGGTTGTGAGTTTTATTGGCTTGCCTTACCCAGTCTTCTTGACTTATTGTGCTGCCTACGCTGAAATTGGGAGTTCAATTCTGCTGGCGCTCGGCTTATGCACTCGGTTCAATGCCTTGATCTTGCTATCGACCATGCTGATTGCGCTCTTCTTTCATCTCAAGAAAGATGGCTGGCATATTTCCCCTTTGGAAACAGCTTCCCTGTATGCCTTGTGGTTTAGCTTCTTCCTCACCAATGGGGGCGGTTTATTCTCTCTCGATACCACGATCGCAGGTTGGCTGAGAAAATCCTCATCTCCGTAAGATGGTCAAGTGGGATTAGTATCGGCAGTTGATGGAATGAATAATTTGCAGCAGTTCAGGTTAGTGGAACGCTCCGCTTACAGGTATCTCACATTTACGGCTTCCCAGTCAGCTTTTGGTTCATTGGTCATGTGAAAGAGCACCTCCACTTGTCGCCCTTCGGCATCCAAACCAACCACCACTAGCCCTCGACTTGTTTGTTCCTGAGCAAAAATGCCTTTCAAAGCTGAGAACTTCATGCCTCTACTCCCTGTGACACACCTAGACTTTTGGCAGCAGCTATTTCAGGGCGTTCGTACTGGTTGCGGTGACGTACAGCTAAGCGCACATACACTGGATCAGTCTTAGCCAGTTGCCACTTTTCATAGAAAATCCTAGCTGATTGGGCTTTGAGCGGATCTTCTTCACGCGGCAGCACCGTTTTGGAACCGGAGGCATACTTACGCCCCGACTTGTGATTGGCATAGCGACGAGAGCGAGTATACCCCATCTGCAAAAACTTGCGTGCCATATCCATGCCCACAAAATCGTCTTCCGCCTTGTATTGGGCAAACAGGCTGTAGATTTTGTCAGCCGATTGACGAGCGATGTCTGGGTTTTTGAACTTCCAGTAGGGCAAAATCTCGCTCTTGTAGGGTTCAACCAGCAAAACACCCTGTTCGCCCCGACCGATCTGGTACAGTTCTGGCTGTTGGCGAAAGTCGATCGCCTGAAAATCTAGTGAATAATCAAATTCCTTCATCTGCAAAAGCTCAGCTCAACCGAAGACGCCAATTTTGATCTAGCTTCTTTAGCTTGACCGAATCTCTTGCTGTTAGCATCGCCCTACTGATATACCGTGCTTTCTATCACTGCAAGCTCCATCCTGATGCTGCCGATGCTTGCGATCAAATGGAGGCGTGGTGGCATTGATGCAGGAGCGATCGTCGCCCTTCCCAAGGAAAATAGTGATATTCGTGCTAATTCTGTCAACTTTTGGGGCAGCAACATCTGGATTAATATCTCTGGCATCTTTGGTCTTCAGTTTCGCCCTCAAGGCATACCTTTGAGCGATATCACCACTACTGGAGCCAGTTCTGCCTATGTAGCACAGTACAGCTTAACGAGGTTATGGGCTACAAGTCGCGCACACGGGAGCGATTAGTCTAGTTACTACCACTCCTGACCTCATGGTGCCAGAGCGCTTGGCGTTACTAACTGATTTGCCAGGGACAGTAGTCAGCCGCTGCCAGCCACACTCATAAACACTCTGCTCTGACAGCTTTTGAACCTTAATGACCAGTATTTGTCCGTTGCTCAAACTGAGCCTACATGTACTCCGAATCAACCCGTTTAAGTTAATCCTTGCCAGCTTTAGCGCTGAGACGGCTTGGGATAGTAATGATAAATTCTGTTCCTTTACCAAGAGTTGAGTAACATTCCAACGTGCCTTGGTGCTTCTCAACAATAATCTGATGGCTGATGGATAGACCTAACCCTGTTCCTTGACCAACAGCTTTAGTAGTGAAGAAAGGATCGAAGAGCTGTCTTCTCACTGCTTCCGGCATCCCTAACCCGTTATCACTGATGCGAATGGTGATCCAACCGTCAGCGGAAGATTGAGTCTGAATTGTAATGGTTGCAGCTAAACAGGCAGCTATTTGGGCTGCTAGCGCCTCGTTTCCTTGTCCCTTCAATGTGGCTCGCTGGGTTCTAGTCTCTTCGATCACGTCAATCGCATTTGTCAAAATGTTCATAAAAACTTGATTTAACTGTCCCGCAAAGCATTCCACTGGCGGAAGTTGCCCATAATTCTTGACAACCACAATACCTGAATTATTTCCATTGGCTTTTAGACGACTTTGCAGAATTAATAGGGTGCTATCAATACCTTCATGCAGATCAACCGTTTTAAGCTCTGCTTCATCCAGGCGCGAGAAGCTACGCAGGGATTTAATGATGTCTCGAATGCGTTCGGCTCCTACCCGCATCGAAGCCAGTGCTTTAGGTAAGTCCACAGCTACGAACTCAAGATCAATCTGCTCCAAAGCCGCTTGTAACCCAGGTGTGAGATGAGGATATTGATGTTGATAGAGTGCAAGTAATTGCAGTAGCTGTTGGGCATACTCCGTGGCGTAGGTGAGATTGCCATAGATAAAGTTGACCGGATTGTTGATTTCGTGCGCCACACCAGCCACCAGTTGTCCTAAACTTGACATTTTCTCGCTCTGCACTAACTGAAGTTGCGCGCGTTGCAGTGCGCTCAATGTTTGCTCCAAGTGCTGTGTTTGCGCTCTTAGCTGTTCCTCAGACTGTCTCAAAGCCGACTCTACCCGCTGCCGTTCGAGAATCTCATCTTGCAACTGTGCCACCACAAGACACAATTCTTGGTTTGTTTGAGTGATTTGTTTTAAAGCCTCACTTACTTCCCACTGGGCTTTTTCCAGGGTCTTTAGCATCTCGTTGATATTCTGCGTCAGGTTCGCTATTTCATCCTGACCTGTTACTGGTAACCGTAAGGCTAAGTCGCGTTTAGTTCGGATCTGGCTGACGCCTTGGCTTAAATGGGTGAGGCGGGCTAGCACGAAGCGCTCTAGCAAAAGGACGCTCACACCACCAAAGAGGAGTCCGAGCAGGAGAATCATGATCATCAGGGACTGTTGGCTGCGGTGCCCTTGCTGATAGATCTCTCTGGGTAGTTCAATCCGTAAAATCAAAGCAGGCTGCTGATAAACATCCAGCAGCAGCAGGTAGCCAACGAGCACTGTTTCGCTAAGCGGGTGAACAAAAATGGGGTTTTGGCGGGACAGCGCTTGACGAGCCTGTTGGTAATCAGCAGGCAGGTTTTTTTGATTGAGCGGTTGGATGCTAATTGGAAAGCGCGTCAGCTTCGTCAGGTTGGCGCTGGTATCGGCATTAATGTAGCGCCCAAAGATGAGCACTCCACGCGGTTGTCCTTGACCCGCTGAGGTCAGAATTGGTTGGCAAGTGATCAACATAGGACCTTCCTTTAACTGGATAATGCCGGTTAAGGGTCCTTTTGTAAGGGGGTAGTCCAAGAGCAGATTAGCTGCGAACTGAGGGGGTAATCCTTTGGGTAGTGGCTTTACTTGCTTGGTTCTGAGGTCAAACCCTGTGCCATAGACAACTTGACCGTCGGCATTTACAAATAGCGCTAGGTTAACCTTTAAGTTCTTAAGCTGCTCCGGCACTAAATTGGATTTAATGTACGCCTGATTGCGGTCTTCAATAAAAGTGTAGGTGTCATCCCAAGCAGACCAATCGCTGTAGCGAGACGTGAAGGCTTCTTGATCTTTAGCAAGAACGTTTAGTACGCCTTGCAATGATTGGTAGGCGCTTTGCTCCTCTGCCCTCCTCAAACTGCCTAATAGAATCGCTGAAGAAGCAAAATAAACCACACTGGTTAAACCAGTCAGAATGAAACAGAAGGTAAGAATTGTCTTCCCTCGAAGAGTTAACCGCTTGAAAGGAAAAGGTTTAGTCAATTTCATTCCTTCTTTCTCAGTCATCAGTCATCAGTAAGCAATGAGAGGGCAATAAGAGATAATACTGTTAGTAAACCGACCAGAGAAAACCCTCAATCGGTAGTCTTTGATCCAGTTGCGATCGCCAGTCTTGCCAAGTGAGTTGCTTATGCTCTCGCTAGCAGCAGACCTTTTTACCAAGCAATGATCTGCATCAGATAGATTGCTGCTGTAGCGACAGACTGCAAGTGAATTGTGCTCAAGCCGAGCTAGAGCGGCATTACGGTTAGTCGAAGACCTGCACCCCTTGAGAAATAGTGCCCTCAACATCAGCTCGAATCACCTATGGTGGCTTGAATACTTCGATTATGTGACGTACACGATCGCTTCTAAGGCTGGGTAGGAATTGAACCAATATAAGGGCAAGAAGGTGCCAAGTGACTAGAAGCCTTATCTGGACTGAGCTTGAGAAAAGCAGTGATCTGTTAACCTCAAAGCAGCCCTTCCCAAGGCACAAAAATCCGTAGCTCAACAAGCCCGTTGTATACCGTCTGCATCACCGTCTGCATCCGAGCGATCAGTGAGTCCGAAAAGTTTTTTGCGGGGGGTGAACGGGGTCGCAAGCCGAGCTAGAGCGGCATTACGGTTAGTCGAAGACCTGCACCCCTTGAGAAATAGTGCCCTCAACATCAGCTCGAATCACCTATGGTGGCTTGAATACTTCGATTATGTGACGTACACGATCGCTTCTAAGGCTGGGTAGGAATTGAACCAATATAAGGGCAAGAAGGTGCCAAGTGACTAGAAGCCTTATCTGGACTGAGCTTGAGAAAAGCAGTGATCTGTTAACCTCAAAGCAGCCCTTCCCAAGGCACAAAAATCCGTAGCTCAACAAGCCCGTTGTATACCGTCTGCATCACCGTCTGCATCCGAGCGATCAGTGAGTCCGAAAAGTTTTTTGCGGCGGGTGAACGGGGTCGTTATGCGGCTCAGTCCATTGATAGGGACGGTCGTTATAAGTCTTTAGTAAAGTAATTAGAGTAGATTTGGTGTGAGTAGGCTAAGTCGTGGTTGCAAAAAACTTCTGATGCACTGCACGTGTACGATCGCACAGTAAATGTTGCTCATCGCGCACTAATGTTAAGCACTTTAGTCAACCCAGATTGATCGAGCACTAATGTGAGTCTATGCCATGAACAGCAAGCGGCGTGAACGATCGGAGCTAGAAGTAGCTAGAGAGCCTACAAAAGGCGCATCTGAGACACAACTCGCTGCTTCCTCCACAACAACTAAGGACGATCGTCCGTTAGCGGTGCGCTCACCATCGTTGATGCGATCGGTGGTCGGCACCGTAGCTGGATTTGGCGCAGCCGTTAGCAGCAAAGCTTCACAAACAGGTCAAGCGCTGGTCAAAACATCGGCAAACCTTGGTGGCACGATCGGACGCACGGCATCACAAACGAGCCGTTCTGTATGGAAGGTGGCGACAGGGTTTAGTAACGTTGTCTTTAAACAAGGGCATCACTGGGCTGAACAAGCCACTGCTGGCACCGGTCAAGCCGTTACTTACGTTAGCGATAATCCCATGATTCGCCGACTGACTAAAGCATTGAAGCTTGATTGGCTCGTTAGCATCAGCGATCAGGTTGATTTGGCAAAAGCAGAAGCGGTTGTTCATAAACTTCAGCAAGCGCACCCAAACGAAGCGCCCAGTCAAACTGCTCATCGCATCATGCTTGAGAAAGCCATCTATGCTGGTAGCGTTGGGTTAGCCAGCAGTTTAGTACCAGGTGGAGCGATCGCGCTGTTAGCAGTTGATCTAGCAACAACCAGCAAACTGCAAACCGAGATGCTTTATCAAATTGCGGCAGCCTATGGGCTGACGTTGAACGATCCGGCACGGAAAGGCGAAGTCATTGCCATTTTTGGACTTGCCTTAGGTGGTAGTCGAGCCGTCCGTACAGGGTTGGTGTTTGTGAAAAATGTGCCGCTAGCAGGAGCGCTGATTGGTGCCAGTGCCAATGCAACGATTTTGTATGCACTGGGTTACGCGGCCTGTCGCTTTTACGAAGCCAAGCTTGATCCGGAAGTCGCCGAGACTGCAACAGAGACATTGCAGGACATTAAGCAGAAGAGCGACAGTTATCTAGAAGTTGCGATCGCGCAACAAGCCATTATGGATCAGGTCTTGGCACACATGCTGCTCGCCAGCTATCCCGAAAAAGCCTGGGAGGACATTTTGCCGAATCTGCAATCATTGGGGCTACATCCAAATTCGTTGCAAGCGATCGCCAACCATTTACAAGCGCCGCAACCTTTAGGTGCCTTGCTCGACCAACTTAATCGTGATTTTGCGGTGCTAACACTCTCACGCTGTGACACGATCGCTCAACTTGACGATCAGGTTTCGGCAGCAGAAACGAAAGTGCTGACAGCGATTAGTGAAAAGTTTGATCTGGACTTAAACACCCTGAAAGCCCGTCTATCTACCACCGACTCCGCTCTGGACCAAGAGTAACCACCCGTTAATCAGCCCGGCCAACCAGGCAATTGTACTCTTCACGCTGGACTAGACCCAAATCAGCACAAGCCTCAGAACCCTTGCACAGCAGTTCTACTTTTTAACCGTTTGCAGCGTTTGCGGCATTAGCAGGAAACGGCTGCTGGTGCTGTGCTTGCTCTACTAGAGTATGTCACCAACATAAGTGGTGCTCTCAGTCAGCGATCGCTGACTGAGAGCACCACCTCTTAATGTTGCACTTGATGGATTATCAGACCCTGATCAAAGAGTAAACGCAATGTGTATACTAACCCCCTCTAGAGACGCTTACCTCTAGCAACCGGTGACAACGCCCCACATATAATCTTCAAAGGAACCTTCACCCAGATCAACCGAATATTTGCGTCCCCAACTGTAGCAGTCGAAGCGGATGTGCCCACTGTCATGCTGATACCAAATGCCGTCGTCAATCTGTAAGTTTCCTAGATACGACACCCAGTGATTTGGATAGGCGATCGCTGGTGCCGATCCTTGCAGCATAGAAGCATCAATCATTAGAAAGCCAACGCCTCCTTGTTGCCAAGCCGCATGAGCTTTGCGCATCGCATCAAACTCACCGTAGACAAAAGTTGACTCAAAGCTAACCTGGTCGTAGCCGAGAATCTCATAAATCCAGCCTTTCATTTCCCAGGGCGTTGTGATGCCAGCAATGTTATTTACCAGTCCACTGGAGTTGGCATCAACCGGAAAAATCAGGTTTTCGCTGTCTCGTAGCGTGGCAATCAGCATCCAGTCGGCAACAGAGATACCAGCACGCACTTTGCTCTGGCGCAACTGGTCGGAGGGTCTGACCACCTTGGTGCGGCTCTGAAACTGCCCGGTTTCATAGAGCGACTGACAAAGTGCGACGTAGCGAGCGGGTTGCTTCGCCACTAGTTCAAACACGATCGCAGTGGGACCACAAAACGGCGTATAGTTTTGGTTGACCTCAAAGGGATTGAGCACCGTGGAACGGATGTCTGCTAGCAGATCTGCTTTTTGAATATAGGGCCATACCCCTGGTTGAGATGAGTGCTCGAACGCGTCGATCGCAGCTTTAACCGGGTCAACATCCGGTGCTTCAATAACCTGGTACCAGAGCTTATAATTAGCACCGTCTTGGGTAAAGGATGCAGCAGCGTTATCGGTCACTCCTGTCCCAATGTGAGCGGCTCCTAAAAAGTCATCAGCATCAGGAGAATCTTCGTCCCACAGCTTGATGTCCACACTGGTCTGAAAGGTATATGTGCGGTTGAGTGCCCACACTTGTTTTTTGTTGAGATTCGTCTTTAAGTAAGGCTGTAGGGCTCCATCAAGGTAGACTTCTAGGCGGCACTCATCCGCACCCCAGTCTTCAGACTCGTGGCATTTCAGTTGCTTGAGTATAAGCTGACGCATAATGATCTCCTGTGTTGTGGCAAATTGCGTACAGAAGGCTTCACCCGTCGCTGGTGTAATTACTGAAGCTCTATCGTTAACTCATGCCAGATTGTTTTCTGGCATAAACGTGCAACAACGCGGTACATAGATAGACAGTGAGTACACGCCAAATTCAATGGCACCAGCACAAAGTGTAGGTGCTCACTGACAGATGGCGATCGTTCTTCCACACTTGACATTAAGAGAAAGGCTCTAGCGAAAAAGAAGCATTACGTGCGCGGTTTGTAGAGGAACCATTGACCACAAACAGCAACCCAGCACGCCCAATTCTGCCGAAAATGACTGGTTCCGATAAACACTGTACCCCTTGCCGCTTGATGCTGCCAGCAGCTGTCTCATAATAGGAGTAAGCCCCAAGAAATTCGGTACGACTGGAGAGCATACGCGTGAAGACCTTTTCGGAAGCTGTGACTGTTGGCAGTGCTAGCACTGCTGAAGCCTGGGACATTTTCGATCGCCTTGAGCCTGTGGCTATCAATTTTATGTATGGGAACTGGAAAGGTGTGAGTTTCCCGACCGATCACCCCCTTGATGGCGTCCTTGAGGCGTATCACTGGCATGGTAAGCGGTTTGTTGACGCAGAGCATGTCCACCCGCTAGTGTTCCAGACCTTGAGCGGTGGCACAACTAACGTCAATCCGCTCTGGTTGCTACCATCCGTCAGTTGGCTTGAGCGGTTGCTGCCACTCCCCCAGTCGCAAGCTATTGGGCGTTTTTTTCAGCTATGCCTACCGTTATTAAGTACCAGTAGTTCGACAGCACGTCTTCGCTTGACCCACTACCGAGGCAAAGAAAGTGCGGCGATGCTTTATGACAATCTCCCAATCAACGACATTTTTCGCCAGGTTGATGCACAAACTGTCTTTAGCGTTATGGATCTCAAGGGTATGAGGCAGCCGTTCTTCTTTGTGTTGCACCGTGAGTAAGGTGGTGGCTTAGTAAGTCGCTCGCTGTTGCCGTTTGCTGCCTGCTGGTCAGTCTCAGTGTCTTGCGTCATTAATGACTTGCATCAATGAACCGTTGCTTTAGACCGAAGGCAGGTTTATAAAACGCGATCGCTTGGGCAACATCTTTAACCTAGAGAATTGTGTAGGAAAATTTCATCCTTTTTTGTTTTTTCTAGAGAACAAAAACCTTTTAGAGAACTCAATGTTTGTCGCCCTTGCTGTTGCAGCGTTCGCCGATTCAACACTTGCAAATTTGGTGCGATTGTAATGCCATAGTGCTCATTAACAGTTTCACTTGTTAAGCAACGACAAAACTCTCTACAGGTATTTTGTTTTCTAAAATTATCTAAGACGTAATCATAACGGGTTCCTGGTAGAGCAGCGCTGTAAAGGTTACGGTTGATCCCAAGCCTTCGCCCATGCTGTAAAACCCGACGGTACCACCCATCGCTTCGACAAGTTTCTGAGAAATCGCCAGCCCTAGCCCAGTGCCACCATACTGGCGGGTACGAGAACCGTCAATCTGACTAAACGATTGAAAGAGCCGATCTTGCTTGTCCAGAGAAACACCAATACCTGTATCCGCAACGCGCACCTTCACCATGCCAGGGAGATCGTAGGTCAAAAAGGTCGTTTTTTTCTTGATGACTTCAATGCCGATCGTGACTCCGCCTTCGTGCGTGAATTTAATTGCATTGCCAACTAGATTAAACATCACCTGCTTGAGCCGCAAGTAGTCACCGAACAGAATGATCTCGTCATCAGTAGGCGGCTTTTGGATCTCAAAGCTAAGTCGCTTCTGATGCATTTGGCTATTGGCAAAGCGGCGAACATCATCCAATAGCTCGTTCAGGTTCACTGGGTTAAGCTCGATTTGCAGCGTGCCCGCCTCAATCTTGGCGATATCCAACACGTCCGTAATGATTTCAAGGAGGTGCAGGGCAGACCCATAAGCCTCTCTGATAAATTCGTCTTTTTCAGCGGGGTCATCCGCCATGCCATCTAAAATGAGCTTGAGAAAGCCAATCATCCCGTTTAGAGGGGTGCGTAACTCGTGAGACGTGTTGGCGAGAAACTCGCTCTTCAAACGAGATGCTGCTTCAGCCTGTTGCTTTGCTTCTTCCAGTTCATGATGCTTTTGGAGCAGGCGACTGTTTGCTTGCTTCAAGTCTGCGGTCAGCGCATTACTAGCAGAAAAAAGAGATGCATGGGCGATCGCCGTACCAACCTGGTCTGCCACTTCCTGCATTAACTCCAGTTCAGCTTCTGTCCACAAGCGGGCGTAATCGCACTGGTGCAGCACAATCAGCCCATTAGGTTGATCTTGGTAGCACGTTGCTACAACCAGTGTCGATTGTTGCTGCAAATCTGTCGGAGCAATCTGTAGAGCGGTGTTGCCTTTCAGCGCAATCGGTTTGAGCGAGGCGATCGACGCTGCCAGTAGGGGATGATCAGCCACCTCAAACTCCATTGCCAGCATAGAAGGGATTGACTCTTGGCAGTACTCCGCGATCACCTTGATTTGAGGATTTAGACGTTCGTAAGGACCAACCAAACAACGGCTAACGCTCAGTGCTCTGCCTAAGCCCTGCACCGTCTGCTGCCAAATAGTGGGTAAATCGAGCGTCCGACGTACGTTCCAGGCAATCTGAGTCAACAGGCGCTGATAGCGATCGGAACTGAGTGAAGCAAGCGGATAACCGCCGCTAGAGACCAGTGATGCTGCTAAGGCTGGCGTGAGAGCAGTTCCATCTGGTGAGTGCAGCGATCGCCCAGCGACAACGACAGTCGTTGGTGCTTGGCTCGGCATCAAAACAGGACTCATGACCAAATCAAGCAGCAGCGTCTGTTCACCACAGCGAAAATCGCAGCAAAAATGCTCTGCAACACGACAACTTAGAACACGCTGAAGTCGTTCTAGATAAGGCGCTAACTCAACCGGACTAAAAATAGCATCAGGATGGCTGCCCAGCAATTGCTCTGGCTCCAAACCATAGTTACTAGCTTGCTGCCAAACAAAGGAAAGATAATTCCCTGCTGCATCCTGAAGGAACATCAACTCATTCGTCACCCCAGTTTGCTGATCGCTGACCGGGATGAGTGCCACGCCTTCTGACAGGGGACGTTGAAATTCTGTAGGGGTAGTCATCAGAGTCAGAATGGGAATGAGTTGATGTGCTATTCGCGCAGGGTAGATGCAGTCAGATGCTTTGAAGCGAAACCGATCAAACAAACAACTTAGGCGTTTGCCAACAATCCCGTTACTAATAAGACCTGGAACCAAACTACAGCGTTCAACAGTGATAAAACGTTGGTACTAAGCATCAGCGATCGCTAGCAGCACTAATCGTTCCACTCGCCCCGTGGCGGTACAGGCGGGTTACGCTTCAACGTCCGAGCCAGTTCATCCTCGCGACCACCTTGATTTCTGAGCCACTGTCGGATTGCTACTTCAATCACTTTGCTTGGATCATTGGTCAAGTGCTTGAGTTGCTCGAGCAGATCAGGGTCAAGCTGGACGGAAACCGCCACCTTTTCAGCCGATGGATGTGAATGGACAGCAGGCTCGTTCATAAGGGAAAACCAGAGGATTCTGTAGAAAAACGCAAATTAAAGCATGGAGTGTGTCCATCTTGCCTAGCCTACTACCTAAGGAAAGCGATGGGCAATTCCCAGATAGCAATCAACATGGCTACACTCCGCAAAACTTTATAACTCCTTCATAGATTTTACTGACCTTGTAGCTAAGGCTCATCCGAAGATCAGACAGAACAGCCAATGCCATGTTGCTAGCAAGAAAGCATTACAATACGTTAAGTAGAAAGGACTGGAACGTCGCTTGTGTGTGCGATCGCGCATCAGTAAGCTAGAGTCTAAGATCCAAAGCCCAAGCCGTGACAACTTAATTCTACTGTCTTCTTTCTGCTTTGTTTTCCGTCTCAGCTCAGCGACCATCTTACCCAACTACAGTGGAAGTGCATGACCGACGCACCTGTCTCTCATATTCGTAATTTTTCAATCATTGCCCACATCGACCATGGCAAATCCACCCTGGCAGATCGGTTGCTGCAAGACACGGGCACCGTTCAGGCGCGAGAAATGAAAGAACAGTTTCTCGACAACATGGAGTTGGAGCGAGAGCGGGGCATTACGATTAAGCTGCAAGCCGCACGGATGAACTACACAGCCCGTGACGGACAGCACTATGTTTTAAACCTGATTGATACACCAGGGCACGTTGATTTCTCGTATGAGGTGTCGCGATCGCTGGCTGCTTGTGAAGGCGCGCTGCTAGTGGTAGATGCGTCTCAAGGTGTAGAAGCGCAAACGCTCGCAAACGTGTATTTAGCACTGGAACACAACCTGGAGATTATCCCGGTCTTAAACAAAATTGACCTTCCCGGTGCAGAACCCGATCGCGTCAAGCAAGAAATTGAAGAAATCATCGGGTTGGACTGTAGCAATGCGATCCAAGCTTCTGCTAAAGAAGGTATTGGCATTGAAGACATTTTAGAGGCGATCGTTCGGCAGGTGCCGCCACCGCAAGACACCGTGCAGGAACCCCTCCGTGCGCTCATTTTTGATAGCTACTACGATCCTTACCGGGGCGTGATCGTTTACTTCCGGGTGATGGATGGGTCGCTGAAGAAGGGCGATCGTGTCCGGCTAATGGTGTCTGGCAAAGAGTACGCAGTCGATGAACTGGGCGTACTCTCTCCTACTCAAGTGCAGGTTGACCAACTCCACGCAGGCGAAGTGGGTTACTTAGCTGCCTCCATTAGAGCCGTAGAGGATGCCCGTGTTGGTGACACCATCACCTTAGCAGCGGCTCCCGCTGAACAACCGTTGCCTGGTTATGTTGAAGCCAAGCCTATGGTTTTCTGCGGGATGTTTCCGATTGATGCCGATCAGTTTGAAGACCTGCGCGAAGCCTTAGAAAAGCTCAAACTAAGTGATGCAGCCCTGTACTACGAGCCAGAAACCTCTAGCGCGATGGGTTTTGGTTTCCGCTGTGGCTTTTTGGGCTTACTGCACATGGAAATCGTTCAGGAACGGCTAGAACGAGAATACAACCTGGATTTGATTACCACTGCACCGTCTGTTGTCTATCGGGTGACAACACTCAAGGGTGAAGTGCTAGAAATCGACAACCCTAGCCGATTGCCAGAGCCACAGTTGCGCGAAAAAATTGAGGAGCCGTATGTCCAGGTAGACATGATTACTCCAGAGGCATACGTTGGTACCTTGATGGAGCTAAGTCAAGGGCGGCGAGGGGTTTTTAAAGATATGAAGTACCTCACGCCGGGACGCACCACGCTAATCTACGAGTTGCCGCTGGCGGAAGTCGCAACTGACTTTTTTGACCAAATGAAGTCGCGATCGCGCGGCTATGCCAGCATGGAGTACCAGTTGATTGACTATCGAGAGAACCCGCTTGTCAAGCTGGACATTATGATTAATGGCGATCCCGTCGATCCCTTAGCCAGCATCGTGCATCGCGACAAAGCCTACGGCGTGGGTCGTGCTCTTACCGAAAAGCTGAAGGAACTCATCCCGCGTCACCAGTTCAAGATTCCCATTCAAGCAGCGATCGGCAGCAAGATTGTTGCAAGTGAACATATCCCGGCGCTGCGGAAGGATGTACTTGCTAAATGCTATGGCGGCGACATTTCTCGTAAGAAGAAACTGCTTCAGAAACAGGCGAAAGGTAAAAAGCGGATGAAGTCGATCGGCACGGTTGATGTGCCTCAAGAAGCCTTTATGGCAGTGCTGCGGCTAGAAAAATGATGGCGATCGTGTAATCTGGCTTTGAAGTTTTCGTGAACTCTTTGGTTGGCACACGTATTTATACGGATTTGCCCATTAGTCTTAGGAGAAAGAATTAGCTTGTAGAACCTAATCCCTTTCTTAAGAAACTATGAGAATTCTGGTAACGGGCGGTGCTGGCTTTATCGGTTCGCACCTGATCGATCGCTTGATGCTTCAAGGTCACGAAGTCGTCTGCCTCGATAATTTCTATACAGGTCACAAGCGTAATTTGCTGAAATGGTTTAATCATCCCTACTTTGAGCTAATTCGCCACGATATTACAGAGCCAATTCGCCTGGAAGTAGACCAGATTTACCACCTGGCTTGCCCCGCTTCACCAGTGCATTACCAGTTCAACCCAGTTAAAACAATCAAGACCAATGTCATTGGCACGCTTAATATGCTGGGTTTGGCAAAGCGTGTCAAAGCAAGGTTTTTGCTCGCTTCCACCTCTGAAGTCTACGGCGACCCCGAAGTGCATCCCCAAACCGAAGACTACCGGGGTAACGTCAACACGATCGGCATTCGGAGCTGCTATGACGAAGGCAAGCGTGTCGCTGAAACACTTGCTTTTGACTATCATCGCCAAAATGGGGTCGAAATTCGAGTCGCACGTATTTTTAATACGTATGGTCCGCGAATGCTAGAGAATGATGGGCGCGTCGTCAGCAACTTTATTGTGCAGGCATTGAGAGGCACACCCCTAACTCTCTACGGTGATGGCTCTCAGACCCGGAGCTTTTGCTATGTCTCTGATTTGGTAGAGGGCTTAATCCGTCTGATGAATGGCGAACAGAAGGGACCCATTAACCTGGGCAACCCAGACGAGTACACTATCCTTCAGCTTGCTCAGGCTATTCAACAGAAAATCAATCCGTCAGCCGAGATTCGCTTTGAACCCCTGCCTCAAGACGATCCTCGCCGTCGCAAGCCCGACATTACTAAGGCAAACGACTGGCTCGGCTGGCAGCCCACAGTGCCTTTACAGCAAGGTCTTGACTACACAATTGACGATTTTCGGGCTCGCATGATCGATCCAGACGCTCAGTACGAGGGTGCTTCTAATGAAAGCGGTGCCCCTCGCGATCGCGTGACGACCCTTTAGTTTTGCTTGTTGTCTGCTGCAATCAGTCTAAGCACTGAGCAGACTAACATTCAACAGATGTCATCAGGGGGTCTGACCCCATTCTTTGCGCTGGCTACATTGCCTACAGATTGCTTCTTGCTAATTGCTAATACTCCTTGAGGATTTTCCTATGCGCGTTTGTGTCATTGGTACGGGATACGTTGGTTTAGTAACTGGAGCCTGCCTCGCTCATGTCGGTCATCACGTTATCTGCGTTGATAACAACGAAGAGAAAGTGAAGTTGATGCAAAGTGGTCAGTCGCCCATCTTTGAACCAGGGCTATCAGACATCATCAAAGCGGCGATTCAATCAGAAAAAATTGAGTTCACCACCGACTTGGCAGCAGGTGTCGCCCATGGACAAATCTTGTTCATTGCAGTTGGTACGCCTGCCTTACCCAATGGTGAAAGCGACACACGCTATGTTGAAGCGGTTGCACGAGGCATTGGTTCTCATCTCAGCAGTGACTATAAGGTCATTGTTAACAAATCAACTGTACCGATTGGCTCTGGCGATTGGGTCAGAATGCTGATTATGGAAGGTTTTGCCGAGCAGCGAGCAACATTGAATGCGGCTGTGCTGGCTGGCGCTGGCGCTACAGAAGATCTGGTAACACGTAAGGTGCTGTCGCCAGATCCAGCGTTTGATGTGGTGAGCAACCCTGAGTTCTTACGCGAAGGATGTGCGGTTGACGATACATTTAACCCTGATCGCATTGTGTTGGGTAGCACCAGTGCGAAGGCGATCGCGCTGATGCAAGAGCTCTATGCGCCCATTGTCAGACGTGAGTATGCGATCGACAAAACTCTGCCCCCTGTACCTGTTGTAGAAACCGACCTCAGCTCGGCAGAAATGATTAAGTACGCAGCCAATGCGTTTCTAGCAACTAAGATTAGCTTCATTAACGAAGTAGCTAACATCTGCGAGCGCGTTGGTGCCGATGTTGTTGAAGTCGCTAAAGGCATTGGCTTAGATTCCCGTGTGGGCAACAAGTTTTTGCAAGCTGGTATTGGCTGGGGTGGTTCCTGTTTCCCCAAAGACGTTTCTGCTCTCATCCATACAGCAGATGACTATGGCTACGAAGCACACCTGCTAAAAGCTGCTGTCAGCGTTAACCAGCAACAGCGCATTATTGCAATCGAAAAACTCCAGCAAGTGCTGAAAATCCTCAAAGGTAAAACGGTTGGGCTGTTGGGTCTTACCTTCAAGCCTGACACGGATGACCTGCGGGACGCGCCTGCACTTAATATCATCGAGCAGCTTGCCCGCCTGGGAACCAAAGTGAAAGCATACGACCCAATCATCGCGCAAACCGGAATGCGGCACGGTCTCTCAGATGTTATGGTCGAAACCGATGCAGAACGCCTAGCAGACGGCTGTGATGCTTTGGTACTGGTCACAGACTGGAAGCAGTTTCGTGAACTTGACTACGCTAAAATGGCATCGCTGATGCACACTCCTGTCATGATTGATGGTCGTAACTTCCTCGATCGCAAGGTGCTAGAGCAAGCTGGTTTCCGCTACGTCGGTGTTGGAAGAGGTTAAAGAAGGTTAAAGGTAGAAGGTAAAAGGCAAAAGTGACGCTATACAGCGAAATTCAGAAGCTAGGAGTCTGAAGCCTGAAGTGAAGAAGTCTCCCAGTCTTGCTTTCAGACTGTTAAGGTGTACTTCATACTAGCTGCCAACCGCTGTAGCGTTTTATCCTTTTGCCTTTTGCCTTTCTACTTTTACCCTCTGCCTTCTGCCTTTTTACTTCTGCCTTTCTATGGTGCTGGGCGTTGAGCCGCGATCGCTAGCCTTACGCCAGGGATCAACCGCAGCCGATCCATCACGGCAATAACTTGCCCGTGGCTCACACGCTCATCCGCATTAATTACCACTACTGCATTCGGGTTATTACCCATCAATGCCCGAATCCTTGTTTGCAAATCACCTAATTGTGCCGGTCGGCGGTTGAGTGTAAGCTGTCCTTGCTGGTTGAGCGTTACTACAATCTGGCTGCTTGATTGCGGTTGCGCTGTCGCCGCCTTTGGTAAGTTAACAGGCAAACCTTCCGATCGCGTGAGAGACAAAGTAGAAAGGATAAAAAATGTCAGCAGCGCAAAGATCACGTCGATCATGGGCAGAATATTTAGCTGCGGCGGATTATCTGGTTCTTCAGGGAGACGCATAGGGAATTTCTCCTCGTTCGTAGCGATGACGGTAGAGCAGCTCCATTTGCCCACCATACTCTTGAATCAAAGCGATTTGACGCAAGTACAGTCCGCGAAACGTATTGGCAAAGGCAAGGGTGAGGATTGCCACTGCCAAGCCAGCCGCAGTTGAGACTAGTGCTTCGCTAATACCAGCACTAACGGGCGCAGCGTTGTTAGCACTCACTTCACCAATTCTAAGTGATGCAAACGAGCGAATTAGCCCTAAAACGGTGCCCAGCAGTCCTAACAGCGGTGACAGACTGATAATGGTTTCAAACACTGTGTTAAACCGCTTAATTAACGGCATCTCTGCCTGAGCAGCACTTTCTAATGCCAGACGAAACTCTTCTGGATTGGGGCGATCAAGTCCCAATGCTGCCAGAAAAATACGAGCGACCGGTAAATCTAGATTTTGCTCTAGCTGCAACAATGTGGCTCTAGGACTGCGCTGGTAAAGATCTAGAATGTCGCGCACAAATTTATCCTGGCGCTTGGTAATCCGTAGCCAAAAACGAAGACGCTCTAGAATTAACGCTACCGCCACGATTGAGAAGCCCAGCAGCGGAAACATGACGATGCCACCGGCTTCAAAGACGTTGGAAATTTGCTCAAATATCATGCCGAACCTTAAAGCATCACCGAAAAAGCATTAGCCCACCAAGCGGCGATCGCAAACCTTCAACAGCTTATCAGGTGAGGTTGAATCGGACGCACATTTAAGCAGAAGGAGTGAGGGGAGCAGGGGTAAAGGGAAGCCAGGAGAGCGGAGGAAGCAAGAACTTGTCCTTCACCCCTCATCCCTCGCCCATTACTGTCTCGATCAAATGCTCCACATCGCCAACGATAAGCATGGGTGTCTGCAATTGCTGACTCAGGTCTGCAACCGTCATATCATCGAGAAAGCATGTGTCATTATGCTTCAGCATCAAGGATGGTAGAAGAATGGCATCGCCTAACTCTCGCCCCTCAAGTGCGTGCAGGATATCTTGTCCGGTGAGTAGACCCGTCACAGTCATGGTTTGCCCCCAGTATTGGCTGGCGATCGCCACCATACTCACCTCTAGCCCTTGTACCTGATTGAAGCGATCGAGGATGGGCTGAAAGGCTTGTTCTACTGCATTACCGACGACCCACGTAAGGCGACGCGGCTGAGCCAACTGTGTGGGCAACTTTCGAGCAGCGCTTTGGAACTGTTTGAGGAATTGGCGAATCGAGCCAACCCCATTACCAAGCTGCGGATAGTCTTCGTAATGCGATTCGGGCGGTAACTCCTGGTGGGCGAGGAGAAACCACTCATCCGCTAACCAAGCAAAAGTAGAGCCGACCTGCTGGCGAAATTTGGCTTGTAGGTCTTGCACTTGGGCAATCACTTCCTGCGCCTTTTCGCGGCTGACTGGGATGAGTTCATCTTCACTGGGACGAAAGCGCGTCAAGCCCACAGGTACAACGGCAACCGACGCAACAGCGGGCACATCATCTTGATGAAACTCAAACAGGTCAAGGAGCGTGCGAGTGAGATGCTCGCGATCATTGATCCCAGGGCATAGCACTACCTGCGCGTGAATTTGCAGCCGCCGTTCTTGAAACCAGTGCAGTTGCTCTAGTAGCTGTCCCGCACGAGGGTTTTTGAGGAGTTGGCTGCGTATGTCTGGCTCTGTAGCATGTACCGAGACGAAGAGAGGAGACAGCCGCATTTGTTCGATGCGATCCCACTCACGCTGGCTCACGTTAGTCAGGGTGAGATAGCTGCCATAAAGAAAACTCAAGCGGTAGTCGTCGTCCTTGAGGTAAAGGGTTTGCCGCATCCCTGGAGGCTGTTGATCAATAAAACAAAAGGGGCAGCGGTTGTTGCATTGCATTAAACCGTCAAAGAGGGCACTTTCAAACTCAAGCCCCAAGTCTTCGTCGTAGTCTTTCTCGATTTCTACCTGATGCGGTTTACCAGCCGTATCGAGCACTTCGAGCGCCAACACTTCATCGGCACAAAGAAACTGATAGTCAATCAAGTCACGGGGACGTTGACCATTAATCGACACGAGTCGATCGCCAATCTCAAACCCAATCTCAGCCGCGATCGAGTCTGGCAAAACAGCAGTAATTAAAGCAGGACGAATCGAGACTTCGCTCATGGGAGTGAACAGGGTAGCACTGCTTCCACCCTACACCCCACCACTCTAATCGTGCAGGTCTTTAAGCGTCTCTGAATAAATTTGCTGCTACCGCAAGCAGCAATGCCCCTCCAAAAGCCAACCGATACCAAACAAAGATCCAAGTGTTCCGGTTTTGCAAAAAGCGCAGCAACCAGGCGATCGCAAGGTAAGAAAAAATAAAGGTAGAAACGATCCCCACGAGCAACGGCAGCAGCATTTCGGGGTTGCCAAAGGCTTTACGGGACTGATAGAGCGTAGCGATCGTCAGCGTCGGAATGCCCAGCAGGAAAGAAAACCGTGCCGCTGTTCGCCGTTCTAAACCCAGGAAGAGAGCCGCCGTCAGCGTTGAGCCAGAGCGCGAGACACCAGGCACCAGTGCCAACATCTGCCCCAACCCCACCAAAATGCCATCTTTAATCTCCAGTGCATTAAAGTCACGCTTGCGGGTACCAATCGTCTCCGCCAACCCCAACAACAGCGCCATCACAATAGAGGCAATACCAATGACCAGCGGGCTTTCAGGCAGCACATCTTTTAACAGAAATCCTACGCTTAACGCGGGCAAGGTGCCAACAGCAATACCAACCAGGATCTTCCACTCTTCTTGCTGCCAATCTTTGCGCTGAAACGCTGCCCAGCCTCCAGTCAAAATCTGGCGAATGTCTGCCCAGAAGTACCACAGCACCGCCACAACGCTGCCAAACTGAATGGCATCAACAAAAAACTTTTGTCCGAGGTAGTTCCAGTGAAAAACATCGGTAAAGATGATGAGGTGAGCCGTACTGCTAATTGGCAAAAACTCAGTAATGCCTTGCACTAACCCCAGCACGATCGCTTGCAAGAGACTAAGCAGCAAACCAGGGCTGGAAGGCACTACAGGTGTTACGGCATCGCTGACTGCAAGCGTTGAAATCGGGCTGAACAGACCATGCCATCCCTGATTAAGCAGAAAGAAACCTGGATTTGACATTAACCAAACCATTAACTATTCTCCATAACGATCGCGGCAACCTTGGCAAACGCTCTAAAGGCATACCGCTTTATTTCCCAACCTACACTTGCTATGCATGTCTAACAGGAGATGTTTCGCAGCAGCATGGCTGATTAGGCTGACTAATAGAGTAATTTCTGGTTGCAGCGCTGATAACATTCACGCCAATCATATTTAAGTAGCGGTAGCGCACTTGATCGCCACCTTGAACGATCTCTGTAAGCTTAATCAAGCCCTGACAGATCGCGAACAGCCGCAGCCGCACTTTAGCAGAAATTCAAGTTAGGATAGTGGCTATATCCCCCTGGGGGGTATAGATGGATTTGTGCTATGTTAAGTAAAGTAAAGTAAATAAGAAACATTAGTAATACTTTGGTTTCCTACACCCCCGCATCTAATTCTACCTCTGCCGCCCCGCCAGCTATCTACCTGCCAGAACTGCATTCTGAGTTGAGTGAAGCGTTAGTAACCTCTTCAGTGAAGAAAGCTGAAGGATTGCAACGTTGGCTCATGCTGGCTGCCGCAGTGGTTCTAGTGTCGGTGCCCGTCTTTGTGCAAGCTCCCCTTGTGCGTCTCGTGCCGTGGCTCAGTCTTGTGATGACGCTTGGGTGGCTCTTGCTGAGTCTGCAACTGCTCAAGCGTCCTGCAAGTGAGCGTTGGGGCGATTTGCTAATCGGCTTTACCTGGACATGGCTGGCAGGGTCGGTTTACTGGGGTTGGTTTCGGTGGGAACCGTTGCTGCATCTGCCTATAGAAGCCATTGGCTTACCAATCGCCATTTGGGGCGTGGCTCGTAACTCTGGCAAGATTGGCAACTTTTTCTACTTCGGTTCCCTCTTTGGAACGGTTGTAACGGATGTTTACTTTTATCTGGTTGATTTGATCCCCTACTGGCGGCAGCTGATGCAGGTTAATGCTCAAGCCGATCCTGATGCTGTACAGCCTATCTTTCAGAATGCGATCGCTCAAATGCAGACACCGTGGGGTTCTGGATGGGCGATCGTGCTGGTCTCTATCCTCTTTGCGGTAGCGATGTTGCCATTGTTCTCGCGGCAGCTTCACTGGTGGGCGTTTAGTGGCGCAGTGTTGAGTACAATTCTGGTAGATAGCTTGTTTTGGCTAGCGGCGACTGCCTCCTGAGGTCTTCTCTAGCTCGATGTGTCTTGTAGCTCTGCCGCATTCTCTCTATGCAAGTTCGACTGGGAAAGATTAGTTCAAGTTGTTTTGAGCGAATTTTCCTCGAAAGACTACACTGTCATAGTGAGATATGTCAGGATGCATCATAGGAAAGGATTATTTGTCTCAGCCTGTGGTGACTTTACAACCCACTCCCCATCTCGTACTTCGTACTGACTCTGGCAGTCGGCGGTTACCGCTTGCGGGTAGCAACTGCTGGACACTCGGGCGCAGTGAGGATAATAATTTTGTCTTGCCTGATCGTTGGATCTCTCGCAACCACGCCATGTTGCAGTGCATGGAGACTGGCGAATTTTATTTGATCGATCTGGGTAGTCGCAATGGCTCATTTGTGAATGGTCGTCGGGTCAGCATTCCGGTCACGCTGCATAATGGCGATCGCCTTACGTTTGGGCAAACAGAGCTTGACTTTTACTGCCCGACCTTAAATCCGCCTGTTGACTCAGGTGCTGGCGCTGATTCAAAGGAATTTACGGCAACAGCAACGCTGCACGTGCGTCGTTTAATCTCCGTTTTGGTGGTAGATATCCGCGACTTTACAGTGCTGACGCGCCAACTGGATGAAAAGGTTTTGTCAGAAGTCATTGGTACCTGGTTTCGCCATGCAGGCGACATTATTCGCGAGTATGGCAGTTGGGTTGATAAATACATCGGCGATGCCGTCATGGCAATCTGGATTCATGGACCGCAGGGTGTGAATAACGACGAGATGCTACGCATTTTTCGTGCCCTGAATGCGCTTCATAAAATGACGAGCGATCTGTACAACCTCTATCCGCTCCCCTTCCCACTGCGAATTGGGGCTGGCATTAATACAGGCTATGCGATGGTCGGTAATACAGGCAGCGGCGATCGCCCTGACTACACAGCACTAGGCGATACCGTAAATGCAGCCTTTAGGCTGGAAACCTCTACAAAGCAAATTGGTCTCGATATTGCTGTTGGCGAGACGACGTATAAGCACTTAATGGATCTCGAAATCACGTCGATCGATCTATTCAGAAACTACACGGTTAACCTCAAAGGCTACGAGGTTTCGACGGTAGCTCATGCGTGCTCGTTTCCAGACCTGGAAACCTTCCTGCAAATGAAGAGTAGAAGCTAGGCAAATAAGTTAGAAGGTGATCTGGCTGCTGGCTTAAAAAATTAGCGTATGCTTTGAGGGCTTGAGCCACAGCAATTTCTGCACTGAATATTTTTGCAGTGAATGGCGATCGCTCAACGCTCATGCTTCATCCCTTCACCATGCCGAAGCAGTTGCTTTCGCTATGACAAGGCAACTGCTTGTTGGCACTGGCTGCTTGCTTCCTCAAGTGTAAAGATTTGCACCAAGACACTCTAGTCAGGCGTGCCATAGTGAGAGATGATGACCAGGAAATGATAGGCTCTAAACAAATGCTGTGTATGGCTTCCATACGACAGGAAGGGAGGAATGTATTCATGAAACGGTTGGTTGGTGTATTGACAGTTCTTTGTATGCTGGTTGGCTGCCTAGGTTGGCTTGGAATGCCACAAACGGCTCTAGCAGGAAATTTGGACAATTTAACTGGCTATCAGTTGCAGCGCGTGGCGATCGCCCCGACTTTGCTTGCGGCTGAAGCGATTCGTGATGTTGTAGGCGAAAAACTCAGTTCCGAGTACGGTAAGAAGCTCGACTTGAATAACACAAACGTGCGTTCATTCAGGCAGTATGCGGGCTTATATCCTACTCTGGCAGGGTTAATTGTCAAGAACGCACCTTACAAAAGCGTTGAGGATGTTTTGGAGATCGCAGGTTTAACTGATAAACAGAAAGAAGTGTTGCAGTCAAATCTGGATAACTTCACCGTCACTGATGTAGAAGATGCTCTAGTAGAAGGCTCCGATCGGATTAATAACGGAATCTACCGCTGATCGTGCCAGTCTAAGAAGGCTGATTCAATTAAGCTCAAGCTCAAGTAAGTAAACTAAATTGCTCAATGGCTGCTATGTGGTCGGAGAGCAATTTTTGTTTTTGACCCGTACTTTAGTCAGTAGCTTTAGACTAAAGGCATTGAGCGAGCAACACTGAGTCTGAGCTTGCCCGCCGTTGAGTCGGCTTAAAGGAGTTTACCTCGTTGTCTACAGGTAGCACCTTGTTACTTAGTAGAGTCTCGCATCTCCTTACGCTAAAATCTGAACCCTAACATTGGTAGAGCCGTTGCCATCGTCTGTTTTGCGATCGCCCCTTGCATCTGAGTTACCCCCACAATTTGATGTGATCATTGTGGGAGCAGGTGCAGCCGGACTATACACAGCGCTTTGTCTGCCAGATCATCTTCAGATTGGGCTACTAACAAAAGATACCCTCTCGTTGTCTGCCAGTGATTGGGCACAGGGCGGCATTGCGGCAGTGACCGATCCGGCAGACTCCCCAGCACTGCACCTTGCCGATACCCTGCAAGCAGGAGCCGGACTGTGCGACTACGAGGCGGTTAAGTTTCTGGTGGAGCAGGCACCAGAGTGCATTCAAGCCTTAGTCGGCATGGGTGTTGCCTTCGATCGCCATGATGGTACCCTAGCGCTCACTCTAGAAGCAGCACACTCTCGACGGCGAGTCCTCCATGCAGCCGATACAACGGGTCGCGAAGTGGTTAGCACCCTGACGGCGCAAGTCTTGCGTCGCAAGAACATCTGCGTGCTGTCAGAGGCGTTGACGCTTGACCTTTGGATGGATGAAGTAACCGATCACTGTCAGGGCATTTGTTTGCTTTATCAAGGACAGGTACTTTGGCTGCGAGCAGAGGCTGTAATTCTCGCGACGGGTGGCGGTGGTCAAGTTTTTGCCCAAACGACTAATCCAGAACTGAGTACAGGCGATGGTGTAGCGATCGCTCATCGTGCTGGTGCCATTTTGCGCGATTTAGAATTTGTGCAATTTCATCCTACAGCGTTAACAAAACCTGGTGCCCCTCGCTTTCTTATTAGCGAAGCTGTGCGGGGTGAAGGCGCTCATTTAGTTGATGATCACGGGCGACGCTTTGCGTTTGACTATCATCCAGCAGGCGAACTTGCCCCTAGAGATATTGTGAGCCGTGCGATCTTCAGCTACTCGCAAACAACCCATGCTGATCCAGCGTCTGCTCATGTCTGGTTGGATCTCCGACCTATTGCACCTGAAACAATCCAGCACCGCTTTCCTAACATTATTCAAGTGTGTCAACGCTGGGGCATTGATGTTTTTCGTGAACCTATTCCCGTTGCACCCGCTGCCCACTACTGGATGGGTGGCATTGCTACCAACCTAGGTAACCAAACGTCCATTCCTGGTGTGTATGCTGTTGGTGAAACAGCCAGTACGGGTGTGCATGGCGCAAATCGGCTTGCCAGCAATTCATTGTTGGAATGTCTGGTCTTTGGCGCGCAGTTTGCTCACTTAGAAGTAAACGGGAGGTGGAGAAGTGAGGCGTTGGAACAGGTCGTGGAGACTTTAGAGGGCGGAGGCGCAGAGGAACTGCTCGAACACTCCAATCTGAAAACTTCTACGCTCTCGCCACTGAAACCACCCCAGCCCATCAGCAAGCTACCTTCCACCCTCGCTGACTCTGATAAGCTCAAAATGCTTCGTCAAGAGCTGCCTCGTCTGGTGTGGCGAAGTGCAGGCATTTGTCGCGACGGCACAACTATGGCGGCGGCGATCGCTCAGGTTGAATACTGGCAAGAAGAATTTGCGAACCTTGCTGTAAGTCGAGCGTTGCTGCACCGTCAACCAGGCAAGGTTGTTGCGCTTGAGGCGATCGCTGCTGACGCAGAGCTACGAGTTTGGGCAGAAACCCGTAACTTGCTTGATGTTGCCTGGCTCATTCTCAAGAGCGCACACTTCCGCACCGAAAGCCGAGGTGGGCACTACCGGGTTGATTACCCTAACGTGGCAGAGGCATGGGCGGTACATACAATCGCCCAACAGCATCACAAAGGCGCTTTCAGCAATACTTGTTGGAGCAAAGCGCCTTTGCTGTACCAGGGATAACGAGAAAACAAAGCTAGCTGTATATCCTTTCGATCAGTAGGGAACGAAATTTGGTATAGTTTAATTTCTGTCATCAATCTATGTTTCTGGCGGCATGGCCAAGTGGTAAGGCAGGGGACTGCAAATCCCTTACCCCCAGTTCGAATCTGGGTGCCGCCTTCATATGTTGTCAGCTGTCACGCTGTACATTCAAGAATTATTAGGCAGTTTTAAAGGATTAATTTCCAACAGCTGCTGAAACATCTGTGACTGAGCACATTATATTGCGCAATTTGCAAATGAGTTGCGCAATGACCTTTTTTGGGCTGTTTTGCTCAGTTCAAATGAGTTGCGCAAAACTACACCGATTTGCAAATGACTTGCGTAATCATTCAATGGAAATTATCTGATTTTTGCTCAATTACTATAACCCTTGCAGATAAGGCGTTCTGAGACGTTTAAGTGGATTGAATTTTAGCAAATAACTTGCGCAGAATAAGAATCTTTTAAGTGAGTTGCGCAGAATTACACCAATTTGCAAATGAGTTGCGCAACTATTTTTATTTGAATAAAATTTTGTTTATCTTCTAGGACAAATAGCACGAAGCACAGCTTTCCGCCGTCACTCTATTTGTGCTGGTATTAAATTGGCTATGCGAAGTAAGAAAGATGAAAGACGGAATCCCTTTTGTTTCACGGTCTTGACAACCTCTTTGCAAAAGGAAGAATTTTAGATTCTAGCTTTGCCCTGTCAAATTAGTTCGCCACCTAAATACCTTGAGACGCGAGGATTGCAGCCTCCAGGAAGTCTACAAAAAAGGTTGTTAAATTAATTGCGCTGTAACTAGGCAGATGACTGAGTAAAGCAAATGGCATGGTGGCTGCGATCTTTATAACAATGCAGTTTTCAAATCATTGACACAGCCTATCAAGTCAACCTTGTTATGGTGTTTGCAGATGAGGGCTTGAATTGTTAACGTCTTTAGGCTTATGCGTAGTTGTAAAATATTGATAAGCACAAGCAAGTTAGGTGCTAACAAGATTAAAAGCTGATCGACAAAAAAATAGCGGGTAGGAGCTTACTCCATCCGCTATGCCACAGGTACCCCCTATGAAATTGTCTACCAATGCAACTTACACCTCAAAGTCCTGCTCTAAGAGCACTTGGGGACTAGAAGTGAGCCCAGACTGCCACATCTCTAAGCGCGTTTGGCTTCGATCGCGAGGATGCAGTGATTGATTGTATTCATTCACAATGTACTGCACGAACAAACGGTCTAATTGTGAAAGGGTTAGACGATTCTGTCCTTCTCCCTCTGCCAAACGCCCAGTGCTCTTCAGTGGGAGAGATTCGATTCTGCTACTGAAGCCCTCGACAAACCGTTCGATGGTCGCGCCTGCTGCTGGTGCTGTCCGCCGAACTAAAGTAATGTCAAGCTTTTCGAGCAAATGATGCAGAGGTGCGAAGTTACTTGAGGTCCAGAGTGTAGAGGCATCGACCATTAACATTGCAGGCACTCCATAAACAGCCCCATCACCTAATAAGCCAACTTCGAGAGGATAGTTCTTACGAAGGATAGCGTGCCGTAAGGCTGCCACTGCAATCAGCGGATTTGGTTCTCCAAAACCTAAGTAACATCCTGCAATGACCGATGAATAGAGATCAGAAATCGCTGCCAGCGTAGGCTGACCGAGCATTGCGCCGTTCTCATCCTCGACAGCAATGTCGAGAGATGAAAAAGATAAGCACCATACCTGATTGCTATACTGTACTTTGACTGGTTGGCTGAGGGTTTTTTGCACCATAAATTTCTCCTTATATTTCTAGAACGTTTTTCCTGTCGCTGCCATAGTGACCAACTGCCTACAAAAGCATTAGAAATGAAGCAAACAAGACTTCGGTAGCCATCGCCTTGTTGCTCTCTCAAACGGTTCTACAAAATAGTTTGCAGACCCCTGCCTCTTTCAACCTACCCCTGAGAACCAACTACGACCTTCTTACCTGCTTGCTGAGGAGAGTCAAAGGCTCAGTGTCAGGTTGCTGTTGCTTTGTGAGCCGTCTTTCAACCCACCTGTTGCCAGGAAGTCGATGGCGACAGCCGTGTCGCCCAACAGTTCGCCCATGCGATGTGACTTTCAACCCACCTGTTGCCAGGAAGTCGATGGTGACACGTGATACTGGCGACAATGCCCTGTAAACGTTCCTTTCAACCCACCTGTTGCCAGGAAGTCGATGGAGACTCTTGGCGCTGAAAGGCTTGCCGCGCTTGGCTTGTCAGCATACTTTTGGCGAAGGTTCCGCATTCTTAGACAGAAAGGCTCTTTCTAGTCGAAGAAGCGCCAGCAAGTTGTGCACAAAGCCAGTGCTGACAAGCCTCTCAGCCTTTTGGCAAACCGTCCAGGGAATTTGACCTCACTTCGGCTTGCCAAAAAATAAGGGTAGGCTCAACCCATGCTTGGGGCGTAGAGTAGTTGTCCCCTATCGTTCAGCCGATCTTAAAAGATCTTTACTGGCAGATAGCACATGTATTTCTGTATCCTTGACTATTAGAGGTTTGAGTCACTAATAGCTAGAACGGCTTCCTAGGGTGGGTGGCGCACCCGCATACCCATGATGTGGCGTTTGCACCCTGTGCTTGACAGGCAAAGAACAACCACATTGTTTCAGAAGCGAACAACTACCGGGGACGGAAAGCAAAAAAACTGACCCCGTATTTTTAGCTGCAAAGCAGCGCGCCGATACCTGATTGCTTTGTCAAGGTTCAATCTGTCTTCGTAAACAAAGACTGGCTACCTAGCGAGCGTGAGTGCTACGGCTTTGTCGCGCAATTCTCCCTCTTTGGGCTGGGTGGCAGTCATGACTGGCACCCCAGTTTGGGCAGCACAAGCACGAATAGATTGGGCAAGCTGTTTGTGATTCCAACGGTGATGGGACATTCGCAACTCCTTAGCGTACTGTTTTTGAAGTTTGACATTATCGTCTGGAAATTTTCGCCTTGCTCTCGCCTGGATCTCGCATTCAACACTCTCTCGTAAATTTCCAAAATCCGGCAAAGTGATGCGACTTGCCTGCCACTGCTGAGCCATTTGCAAAAGCTTTTTTGCTATGACTCGTTTGAGATGTTGTGCCAGGTTGGACTCCTCATGGCTTTCGGCATACAAACCATGCCGCTGTTGATCGCCCCTCTGAGTCAAGTTCTGATGGCGTAACCGACGCCAGCGATTGAACAAGCGGTAGTCTTTCAACTGAAGTTGCCTCACACTGCGCTTACCCTTGCGGCTGGCTGGAATCTTCGCGGCGCGTTTCGTGAGTAGAGCGAGTCGATCATCAGTTAATAAACTTCGTAGATTGCAAAAATCTAATACCGCTTGCGATCGCGTATCGACCACGGCAACTCCTAAGACTTTTTCTCGACTGAAGCACACGCCCACGGCAATATCCTGCTGTTGAGAAATAGTTTGTCGCGGCGGGCGGCTGGGTGAAGCATTGCCTAGACGAGTGCGAGTCGAATTCAGTCGCTTGACTGCTGTCTGGCGATGTTTGCCTTGCTGCGCCACACTCTCTTCGTCTTGCTCTTCATCAAGTTGTTCCATTTCGCCTGCAGTAGCAAGCGTTTCTCCGTCCTCATGCGCTTGCTGCTCAGTTTGTTGCTCTACCAATTTCACGTTTTTCTCCACCTGTGCAAGTCTTTCAAGTGTTTTAGCGAGTTTCTCTTGCCGTACTGCTTCCGTGCCCTCAGCCGTTAACAAACGCGGATCAATCGTACAGTGGAGGTATGAACGATGGGTCTGCCAGGGAATGCTCTTGCTTAAAGCCAGATAAAAAAGGCTGGTGAACCATAAGTCAAGCTCGCTATCCCTCATCGCAGTGCCGTTTGACAGCGCACAAAACCATTTCAGCCAAAGGTTTTGAAGTTTCCAATGCTGTTTCGTGTGTAACTGTTGACGGTCTTCCTCCCACAGCAAGTGAGCTGATCGCAAAGCGCCTAAGCCTAGCGAAAATTTGTTGTCCTTGTCGCGTGCCTTAAGCTCTTCGTCGTCAGTCACAAACTGGTTGATGATTGGTTGTTGACGGCGATCGCAGTACACTCTAAACCTGAGATGGCTCAGTCCCTTACCTTTAAAGCGGACACAGAACCGTCCTGTTAACTTTTTCTGTCGTCTGCGGGTTCTACAGCGCTTGCGTTTGCGCTGCTTCTGCACATCAACTGTGCTTGGCGCTGTTTGGCGTGAGGATGAAGCTTTGACTGTGTTCGAGGGTACGTCTGCTTCCCGTGACCAATACACGTCAGCACCGCCAAAGATAAATGGGTAAGGAAGGGCTTCAAACTTAGTAGAGAGCTTTGCCAGCCGTCGTGGCAGATCCCTCTCCCAAGCCTCAAACTCAGCGTCGTCATTCAGGCGGTCATAGAGATAGCCAAGTGCCCAGAGCTGTACACTTATGCCATGAGCAGACTGCCTGGTCAGCAGCGTACGATGCCATTGCAACCAGAAGTTAGCTGGAATCAAGGTGGTGTGTTCAGCAAAGGCAATCGCCTCGTCGATACATTGCTGTGTGCGATCGCCTGTTGGATCACGACCAGTCGGTAGCTGGCTTGCCATTTGTTTTTCGAGCCGTTGAATCTCAATCTTTTTCTTCTCCAGGCGCAGCGCGAGTTTGTCCGGGTCTTCCTCTTCCTCATTGACCTTGCAGTCATTTCTCAGTAAATAAGCAATGGCAATGCGATCTAAAGGCTCCTGTCTCTGGTCATAAGCCTGAAACAGAAGGCTCATGACTGAAGCCTGTGCTGTCTGGCTCTGCTGCTCAAGCTCCCCTGACTCTTGTTGCTTAGCTGCTCGTTTTTCAAGTTGAGCCTGGATTTCTAGCAAAATCTCTGTGGCTCTAGCACGAACTGTCTCGGCACTGAAGTTCATGCTTTCAGCCAATGCCAGTGCCTCCAATGTCATTTGCAACCATCTGCGTTTACCGTCAAGCTTCTGTTGACGTTTTTTATGGATGGCGAACCAGGACTTGAAAGTAAAGCTAACCATCAAAACGGCAGAGGTATAAATGCGTGCTGGAAGACCTGAAAATTCCTCAGTTTTCTTTAACTTTTTACAGATTGCTTGAACAGCTTTTTGAGATACAAACCCTTGAGTTTGCCAGCTTTGAAAATCGTTATGTGCGCTCACTTCTTGGCTCAATTGATTGACCAACAGTGTATACACAATGGTTATGAGCCAGAGATGCTGACGCGCTTCTTCAGAAGCGCACAGAAGCATTTGTATTGTCTGCATTGCAATTGATTCCTCCAAACATTTAATTCCTGCTCAAAATTCAACATGAGGTGAGGCATAGCTTTTAGTCTGCGGTTAAATTACCGTTAGGCACTGGAACGTCTATGCCATGTATTGCTCGTTCGTCAATAGCGTCCATAAGGAGTAAAGCATCTTCACCAGTAAAGATAGTCTCTTCGTACCCTGAACCCAAAAAAACCGAAGCAGTAGGAGGTTCTGGATTGAAGTGAACTAGTTGAATGAGATCAAGATTGACAATGAATTTAGATAGTTTCAGAAACCGCGCCATCTTAGATCGTTACTCCATCAAAAAGTTAGCTCATCAACAACTGCTCTTAATTAAAAGACCTACTTAGCCTGCACTATTGAAGGAGTGAAAGAGCATAGGATTTCAACCTTGAGCGATTCATAAAGAGTCTTCATAAGACTAGAAAGCCTGATTTCGCCAGCAAACAAGAGTCAAGAAGCATACAAAGCGCTTGTATCGTTGAGAACATCTTTAGTGAAGCATATACAGAATTAATTTTCATCCGAAGCTGTTTTGGCAAAATTTATACGGTTGTCTTAGATAGAAAAAACAAAGTAAAAAATAGTACATCACCGATTTCAATACAGAAGACACCTCAGTATTTGATGCCTTAATTCAAGAAAAGTGAGTGTAAGTCTAAATGCAGTTTTCCGCAGAGTATTCCTGCTAAGCCTTATTTGGTCAGCATCTAGAAAGCTAAACTTTTGGTTTCCCATTTCTAAAGTGGGATGCTATAATGTTAGGAGAACAAGAGAGTAAGCAGGATATGCAAGAATGGGAGTCTGGACAGTGACTTCAAGTCAGCATATTTCCTTCGAAAATGCAACCATAATTTCACTTATTTTGCAAACCTAAATGTTACCTTCTCTTTAATCTTTTTGCCGTAAAAAGTTTTCTACCTAGCATATTTAATTTTATATTGCAATCGGAATTCTACCCAATTTGTTGCATTCTGATGTTGCTGTTAGGATGAAAAACTCTAGGTATACGTTTGTAGAAACGTTCAGATTGTGACTTGCTAAAATGAAGTTATAAGTTTGGGCAGCAGCGATTTTAGCTATACCGTGCATTGCTCTTTAGAGTTAGCGATTGGACAAAAAGAGTAACGCTATTTTCCAAAGTGCCGGGAGACTCATGGCTGTTGAACATCCCCTCATCTGTGTGACCACAGCTTGCTTGCCTAAAAGTAGTGATCGCCTTGTTAGAGCCAGTGTTGCGTGTTGCGCCTCTACTGGTGCTTTCCCACTCAAACTCTGGAGTCTTTGGGCTGTCTAATTGACCCGAGATCGTCTTCAAGCTGCCTCTGCCCTTGCTCAGAAGCGCCTTATCTCCACAGGGAATGTTTCTTCTAGCCTTATTTGCCGGATGCTGGCTACAGAGGGACCCAAAGATGGTGGGGGAGATCTGCCCACGATGGCTTGTCGGTAAGCTAAGGTGCTGTGAGACCAGCAGCATCATGAGGGCAAACCTTCTTAGCCAGTCGCGCCACTGGCAGCGATCGCGCCAAGCGCTGTGCTAGCTAGTTTGGCTGCTTGCTAGAGCGGCTTGCCCTGCGCTAAATGCTCCAGCGTCTTGGGTGCCATTCTGGTCTTGACTAGAACTTTTCCCAGACTTCAAGCGGGGCATACAAGTCATGAGCAAGCTGCTCCAACGCTGCCTTTGCCTGCTCAATCACAGCATCGGGAAAGCCCTCTAGAAAAGTGATGATGCTGCTATCCGCCTCAACAACGAACGTGATCCCCTCGCTTTCCACTTCCCACGGATAACCCCGACTGGCTTGTACCCGGTAGGACTGCCGGACGCGCTCCTGCTGCAAACGGCAGTCTGCCAGGGGGGTGGCAATCAAGCCCTCCAGATGACCCCGTGTTCCCAACTCAGTGATTTGAAACGGGACGGGAGCATCGCTCACAACCTTGGGCGCACGCATCACTTCACCCTGCTGTGCTTGGCGGAGCTGCAACCCCAACGCGGTCATTTCTTTAGCGACCCAGCGGAGCGAACGGGAGAGCCGTGCAAAAGAAGGGGAGAGGTCGGATTGTGCTGCCGCTTCCACCCGTGCCTCAATCAGTTGAGTGGTCGTTTGCACCGCGCTCTGTAACAGCTTGCCCTGGAGATGGTCAGCTTCACCATCCTCCTGCGCCAGTTCGCGCATCACCTGCTTGACCAGTTCCGTCAATGCCAGTTGCAGCACCAGATTACTGTCACTGCTAGTCTCTGTGTTTTCAAGCAGCATACGCACCACTTGTTGCAGAATGAACTCACGATCGGAGATAGCTTGTACCATCAGCTTTAGACCTGCACTTCAGAAATCGCGCAGTGCCACTGGTCGCTGCTCAGGATCGTGGTCCCGACCAGTAGCCCCAGCACTTGAGTGGATGTATGGTCGAGGGCATTGGCTGCGATTACAAAGGGGATAAAGCGTGGCAGTTCACTATCGATCACCTGCTTGATGTCATCGACTGTCTGAGCCGCTGTCGCTTTTGCCTCACCCAAGTAGATTGCCTGGTCTGTGGGGTGAGCACAGACAGCGTCGGGATAGTCGCCGATCGGTCTCGCTAAGAGCCGACCGTGGTAGAGGTGCTGCATGACCAAACCCAGGCAGGCTTCACCCAGTGCCGCCGTGGCACTACGGTTAGGGCAGATGGTTTTATGTTCTGTGCGGGCATAAAAGAGGGGTTGGTGCCCTGGCAGCAGGAACAGCCCATACCGCTGATAGGCAAGCCACTGTGCCATTTCCTCCAGCGGGTAAAAGGCAGCCTGTTCCGAATAACGCCGCACCAGGGCACGGATGGTATTGGGATGCACGGACCAGGAGGGGAGGGGTGCATAGGGAGCAGCTAAGTGCTCTAGCCGTGTCAGCAGTTCGGGTTTCATGGCAGACCGACTGTAGGCAGCCTGAGCGAGCGCCCCTGTGATGCGGTCGATCTGAAGGCAGCGTTTTTCCAGGGAAATTTCAATCACAAAGCCACTGGGTTGAGTTTGGTTCCATCACCATAAAGCAACCCTAAGAAACAAGGGAAATGGTTCCTATCACGGTGAGGGGACTTGACCATTGGGTGGGGGTGAACAGATGTAAGCGACCAGTTCTAGGGGCACGCGCTCGTAGTGCTCCCAGATAAAATGCATCTCTGCCAGCTTGCGGCGGTGCCTGACTTCAGCCACACGGCGGTGCTTGCCGTGTGAGAACCAGCGGTCTACCGAAGCTTCACTCACGCCACAGATCTGAGCGATTTGCGTATGTGTGACGCCCCAGCGAGCGTAGAACGCATGCGGGGTCATGCTGAACTGACAGCCACAGTAAAATTGCAGCAGCGCAAGTTCGCGTCTGCCTAAGGCTTGCGGGGTCATACGGGTTGCTCCTGGAACAAAGGGTCAGCCGGGTCAAGCGTGAAACGTTGCAGGTCGTCTTCCCAGACCAAGTCTGAGTCAGCCCAGGCACGACTGGGTGACTGGGGATCAAGCCAGAGGGTGTAACGCCATCCCCAGCCCGGAAGGTGTGCCGTCGGTACGAACTGGAGTCCGACGATGATGCCGTAATCTTCGGTAGGAAGAGGGACAAAGCGGACGCGATCGCCTAGCTGAAATTTTGGTGCAGGCGTTTGCTCTGGAAAAGTAGCGGGCAAGTGAATCATAAGTAATGAAGGATATATCCTACAAAATATAGTTTATATCCTGTGGACTTGTCATCGCTAGTTCGCAAGTATTGTGCGGTGACAAAGGATAATCCGCTAAATATCAAACAACGTTTTGGAAAGGCAGTACGGCGACGACGGCGGGAGTTAGACCTTTCGCAAGAGGAGCTTGCTGAACGCGCCGAACTTCACCGGACTTACCTTTCAGACATTGAACGAGGAGAGGGAAACCCTTCCTTGGAGATTATCGAAAAGCTGGCTAATGCTCTGGATATATCGGTCGTCTCACTTTTTTGTGACTACAAGATTGACCAAAAGAAAGGGGAAGCGATCCCTGAGACTTAATTGTGTCGTGAGTAACGATTCGAGAGGCATTAGCCCTATCGACTCTTTAGTAAAAGTCTATTGGCTTCATTGCTAGCACTGGGACTCTTAGCGAATGGTAAATGCCGAAAAATTTTGGATGACCATTGCAGCCGCTGAAAGTCAAAAGGCTATGGTAGAAACTCTCGTCTAAGCAACGTCATCTTGGACGCCTTGTGGGTAGAACGAGCCATCAAAATGGCTCAGGTGGGTATTGCCGTGAAAAGAAAATACCTGGTTAGTGTCGGGAAGATACGAGCTAAAGCAAGACTCAATGCTGACAAAGCTAAGTTGCTTGATTGATGGCTGCTAGATTATGGCAAGGCTGTAACACTGGTAGGAACTGACTGTGCGCTTTGATTTACATCTGCGAGCGACGGTTTTGGAGGACCTCCAAACGATTGCTGGAGAAATGCGAACCTGGCAAGCTCAAGCCAAAGTTGGAGAGGCGGAAGCAGAGCAGATTCGTCAACAGGTTGGCAGCTTTGCTCACTGTACGATCCGGATAGGCTTGCGAGTAGCTAGAGTCGATGGCAGTAGGGATTTTCCCATGTTCAGCTATGCTGATTCGTTTGTGTACCTATCGATAGCTCAAGGTACGGTATATGGAGTCGATCGGTTAGCTGACTTGAAGGAGGTGTCCCCTATCCCTACACTGCTGATCCAATTTGACTGGATACTAGGGTCTGTTTTAAAACCTTTTGAACACGTTTGCTAGCCTGGAGACAGCGAGTGCAATTGGTACGGATGATTCTTCCCCTCCAGCGTCGAGGCGACCTGAGCCAGACGCAATGGCAAAAACTCAAGCCGCTCCTGCCCCCTCAAAAGCCTGCGGTCGGACGACCCAGTCACAATCACCGCAGGATTATCAACGGTATTTTGTGGGTTCTGCGGACCGGTGCGCCCTGGCGCGACTTACCAGAACGCAATGGCACCTGGGAGACCGTGTCTGGTCGCTTTTACCACTGGCGGTGCACGGGTCTGTGGCAGCGGCTTTTAGCACAGTTACAACAGCAAGCGGATGCTGACGGCAACCTGAATTGGGACATCCATTTTGTGGACGGGAGTGTCATCCGTGCCCACCAACATACGGCGGGGCAAAAAGGGGGAACTCAACCCAGAGAGTGGGCGTGATGCCATGACACAAGTGCAAGACCGAGAGGCTTTAGGGCGTTCCCAAGGCGGTTTTAGTACCAAAATCCATCGGCGCTGTGATGGTAACGGCTTACCCATCACGTTTTTGGTCACGGTGGGTGAACGCCATGAAACGGTGGTCTTTGAGCAGTTGATGGTGCAGGGAGCGCTGAAACGTACTGGGGCAGGATGACCCCGCTTGCGCCCCCAGCATGTGAGTGGTGACAAAGGCTATAGCAGTGGCAAGATTCGTCGCTACCGCCAACGACGAGGGATTTGCATCACCATTCCTTGCAAAGCCAACGAACGTCACAGGGGTAGGTTTGACAAGGTGCTCTACCGTGAGCGCCACCGGGTGGAGCGGTGTTTCAATCGTTTGAAACAGTATCGTCGCCTTGCCACTTGTTATGAGAAAAAGGCTGAAAAGTACCTCGCCATGCTGACTCTAGCGTCGATCATAATGTGGCTATATAGCGGTCGCCTGAAAGGTTGCGGCATTGATACTATCGAGATCAAGCCGTTGCATGTTTGAGAACTGCTTCCATTGCCTCTCGTAGTGATGGAGCAGATGCCAAGGCTTTGCGAATGCGGCTTTTGAGCCAAGCCCAACACTTTTCAATGCAATTAAAGTCGGGGGAATAAGGCGGCAGATACAGCAATTGGCAACCTGCAGCTTCGA